>CAJOMI010000060.1 GCA_905235545.1 uncultured Lachnospiraceae bacterium
CAGTGAAAAGGCATCCGCAAAAATGTTGAAACTTTTGAAAGCACAGCAGAGAAAGGGAAAGATTCCGGCCGGACTGCCCAAGGGAGTAAAAAGTGCAAACAAAACAGGGGAAACGAGTACACGTCAACACGATGCGGCAATCGTTTTTTCTAAGAATGCAGATTACATTATTGTTGTTATGACGGAGGGAGATGGTGCGGGCATTTCGCATATACAGAATCTTTCACGAATTACATATCAATATTTTAATTCTAAGTAACGGAACATATAAGTTGGTGGTTGCGAATAAGTACGAAACAATGACAATAATCAAATTTAAGACCAGGGAGGAACAATAATATGAACGAAATCAAAAAATCAAAATATGTATGTTGGATTGTGCTCTTATTGGCAGTGGGAATGCTGTTTACGGAAAGAACCGTCCAGGCGGCATCTAAGAAGTATGTAACAAGGACGGATAACCTGTTTGTACGTGATAAGGGAGATTTTGCAAAGGACACGATTAAGGTTGGCAATAAAATTTATTACACCTTGAATAATGGATTCTATTGCTACAATATCAAGACAAAGAAAAAACAGAAACTTGTCAAAATACCGGGAGGCGCTGATATTCTCTTTTATTCCAACAAGACATTTTTTGTGGCGAACACATATGGAAATCCAACGGAGCAGATAGATGAGGATGATGAGGAAAATATAAAATATTATTACGACATTTATAAAATTAACATAAAGGCAAAAAGCGTGACGAAGTTTTTGAATGATGTGGATAGTTTTATTGGATATTCCGGAGGAAAATATTGGTATATTGCGAATGGCAGTCTGATGGCAACGGTAAGTAACCAGGAAAACGCAGTTGAGTATAATACGCCGAAGATAAGCTCAGGGATACCGGATAGCAACTATGTTTATTATGTAGAGGTGATCAAGACTCCCAAAACAGATGTGACGGATGTGGATGATGAGGAAGATAAGTATGATTATGTGACCACTTATTATAAGATTAATGCCACAACAGGTGTAAAGAAGAAAATTACGGAAAGCCAGTACTTAAAGAAAGCGGATATCGGAACTTTTTATACGTTTCCGGAAAAGGGTGTGAATAACGGAAGAAGTTCATCAATTAGCAAGAATCTGTCCTTTAATTGGAATTATGGAGAAGCACATTATTTCAATGATAATGGGAAGAGATATGTGCAGACATTTAAGAAAAAGGAAAAAATTAATTTTTATAAAGGTCCCAAGAATAAGTTTTCAGAGGCTGTATGTATTTTTGATAAATATGTGGTAGTACGTGTTGCAAGTGTTTCAGGGAAAAAGACAGCAAATTATGTGCTTTTGAACAATAAAGGAAAAGTCGTGGGAAAACTGGGAAGCGAATCTTATGATTACAAAAAATATACCCGGCATAGATGGAAATAGATAAGATTTCTTAAACAACAGTTCAAAATGACAAGATGAGACAAGGAGAAATTATGCGACATATTTTATTTCGTTGTCAACTGTTTGTTTGTATCTGCTTGATTTTTTATGGGACAATCCTGTTTTCTAGCAAAGAAGTTGTGTTGGCAGCGGAATTGCCACAGGAAGAATCGGAGGAGATACCCGCATTTTGTGGAACAACCGTTGGAAAATTAAAAGTTACGATGCAGGTGGAGAAAAATGCCCGGCTTTCAATGGAAACGGCAGAAGCTGAGAATACGACTGAGACAACCATTGAAGAGAAAAAGGGCATCACGATTCAGATTGGGAAAAAGCAACAGGAAATTGAAGCACTGAATGGAAATTTCAAGAAAAAGAAAGGTGTCCTGTATTTTAAACAACAAAACGGAAAACTTGTCAAAAATCGTTTTTTTGGGAAAGGGCAAAATGTATATTATGCAAATCGGAAAGGAGAGATTGCTCAGGGTTGGAGAAAGATTGAAGGACATTATTACTTCTTTGACCGCAAATCCGGCAAATTGAGACGGAATGCGAAAGCAGACGGTATCAAGATCACAAAAAACGGAATCGCAAAGGAGACGAAACAGAATATAGCGAGAATTAAGGTCTACATGGAGGCACAGAAGGTGGTGAATCAGGTCACCAAACCGACGGATAGTAAGTCCCAAAAACTTTACAAATGTTATCGCTGGATGGCAAAATTCCAGTATAAGCAGTATCGCACTATGAGGAAGGCTAAGGCAAGTCATCCAAAGGATTGGGATGTGATATTTGCAAATGATATCTTTTTGAATCACAATGGCTGTTGTGCATCCGAAGCCAGTGCATTCGCGTATCTGGCTAAGGTATGTGGGTATAAAGATGTGTCCATCTGTTCGGATACCGGACATGCATGGGTGGATATCGGGGGCAGACTTTATGATCCATTGTTTGCAGAGGCAAGAAGCTTTAAAGATAACTATAATGCAAAGTATACGGATTATCGCAAGCATCCGGCGTATAAAAAGAAGTTGTAATTGAGAAGAAGAGAGGGAGGGCGAGAATGCAGTTATCGTGTTTATTTAACAGATTTGAAAAAGAAAGGAAGGCCTTTATTCGAAAGGGATTTTTGATTATATGCGTGATGGCAATGACTTGCCTGTTCCCAGACAGTGTATATGCGGCGGACATCGCGACATCACAACCGACAACAGAGGCATCAACGGAAACACAGCCTGTAACGGAGGCTGTCGCCACAGAGGATACGAATGCGATACCGCCGGAGCAATTGTTAGACACGACGACTGCACCGAGCGTTTCCTGTGGGCAAGACATACAGAAAAAGGTTAAGATTAAATGGAAAAAGGTTAAGAACGCTACGAAGTATGTTGTGTATCGTGCAACGAAATCCAACGGTTCCTACAAAAAGATAGCAACAGTGACGGGGCTTTCATACATAGATAAAAAAGCCAAAGCGCGTAAGACCTATTATTACAAAGTACAGGCAGTGCAGCAGATCATGCGACCGGATGGCTCGGAATTCAAAAATACCGGTAAGAAATCAAAGAACTTAAAAGTCTATGTACGCCCGAAAAAACCGAAAATGGTTATATGCGGTGAATGCTATGTAGAGGGAATTCAGTATTTTACGCCGGAAGAAGTACCATCTAATATGAATCTGGTCAGTAAGGTAGGATTGAATACTACGAATCTGTTATCCTATCCGTATTACGAAGGATATACTGCAATGGATAAGGTTGTAGCGATGAAGCCGGACAGAGTGTATTTTCTGGTCGGAGCCAATGAATTTATGAACAATACACCGGATTATACGGTAAAGAATTTTAACAAGATGCGCAAAATTCTTCAAAAAAAGAATAAAAATGTGGAGATCGTTATCATGAAGATCTCACCGCAGGGAAGATCCGGTAAGGGTGGAGTAAAGGTTGCTGCAAGAGCAAAGTACAATAATGCTTATAAGAATTTTGCCAAGAAATATACGAATGTATATTTCTGTAACGCAACCGATGTTTTGGATGACGGATATGGAACCCTGAATCCGCTCTATGATGGCGGCGACGGCTGTCATTGGACAAGCAGAGGCACCAAACAGGTTATGATCGCACTTCGAAAATGGAGTAAAAAGAAACTTGGAACGTGGTAAAGAATCAAGGTTTCATAGGACATAATTATGATTACATACGATAAAGGACGACAGAAATATGGTTTTTAGTTCAGCAATTTTTTTGTTTGTATTTTTGCCGGTGGTATTTGGATTGTCTCTATTACCGGTACCGCTTCGGGTGAAAAATGGTATATTGGTCGTGGCAAGCATTTTCTTTTATGCTTTCGGAGAACCGGTGTATGTGTTCCTGATGCTGGCTTCGGCATTTGTGAATTATATATTCGGAATACTGTTAGCCAAGAGAGAAAGGCAACAGAGTACAACGTACAGAAAGATTGTTTTGTTGATAGCGTTGGTAATCAATATTGGTACTCTTGGTGTGTTCAAATACGCGGGATTTGTGGTTGAGACGTGTAACTCTTTCTTTCATACGCAGTTCAAACAACCGGATATCGCACTTCCGATTGGAATCTCATTCTTTACATTTCAGGCACTTTCTTACGTGATTGATGTATATCGGGATCAGAATACAGTACAGAGAAGTTTTTGGAAATTGCTACTGTATATTTCGTTTTTTCCACAGTTGATAGCCGGACCGATCATTCGGTATCATGATGTTGCGGTACAGTTGGAGAACAGAGTGATGACAACGGATAAAATGGTGATCGGAATCAGGAGATTTATCAAGGGTCTGTTCAAAAAATTATGGATCGCAAACTGCATGGGATCGATCGCTGATTCCGTGTTTACAATTGATATCATGTCGTACAATGCTCCGGTTGCATGGCTTGGCGCGATTTGTTATACCCTGCAGATTTACTATGATTTTAGCGGGTATTCCGATATGGCAATTGGTCTGGCAGCCATGTTTGGATTTGATTTCAAGGAGAACTTTGAACATCCTTACGGTTCTTTGGATATCAGAGAGTTTTGGCGCAGATGGCATATTTCTCTATCCGGCTGGTTTAAGGAATATGTATATATTCCGTTAGGTGGCAACAGGAAGGGGAAGGTGAGAACCGAGATCAACAAGTTTATTGTATTTTTGCTGACGGGAATCTGGCATGGTGCCAATTGGACGTTTATTCTGTGGGGAATCATCCATGGGGTTATGGTTATTTTAGAGGATACGATTCTTCCAATCCGGAAACTGAATTCCAGGGTGGTAAGGAATCTGTACACATGGCTGGTCGTGATCATAGCGTTTGTATTCTTCCGGGCAGATAACATTAAAATTGGCGGCGCAATGGTGAAAACGATGTTTACCGGTTTCCGAATCAATGCGGCATCTACAGGTTTTTTGCGGGAGCAGTTGTCGATCTATCATGTAATGGTGGGAATCTTTGCAGTTTTATTCTCCTATCCGATCACACAGCGAATCCGGGAATGGCTTGGAAAGCGGCAGAAGCATTATGAGAAGATTGTGGCAGTGGGAAGCATCTGTATGCTTGTCCTCTGTATGTTGAATCTTGCATCCGCTTCTTATAACCCATTCATCTATTTCAGATTTTGAGGGAGGTGCTGTTGGTGAGTGAAAAGAGTAAAAAGCTTTACATCGGAATCTTTCTAGGTGTGATTGCCATGCCCTTTATAGGAATGCCATTTTACAAGACGGATATGAGCGTAGAAAAAAGATACGCACAGGTTCTCCCAAAGATATGGAAAGAGGGAAAATTAAATCGGGATTATTTCGATGAATGGGATCGCTATGTATCCGACCATTTTGCATTCCGACAGGAGATGGCAACGGCGGATGCGATACTGCTTAGCAAGACTTTTCAGGAGTCTAATACGGAGAAAGTGATAGTTGGAAAGGACGGATGGCTGTATTTTCAGGAAACATTAGATGATTATCTTGGGAGAAATCTGCTAAGCGAGCGGGAGATACATAATTGTGCAAAGGTATTAGCGCTTTTACAGGAGGGGGCAGAAGCTGAGGATTGTGAATTTGTCGTCACGATAGCCCCGAATAAGAATTCATTATATCCGGAATGTATGCCGGAGCGATATGTGAAGGAATCGGATGAGAATAATTTTTCCCGTCTTGTACCGGAGTTGGAGCGACAGGGGGTGCGTTTCGTGAATCTGCACGAAGCCTTTCTGGAACAGGAAAAGGTAATGTATCATAAATTGGATTCTCACTGGAACAATGAAGGTGCTGTCCTTGCCTGTGACCGGCTGTTGTCGGAACTGGGAAAAGAGCATACGGATTATTCGCAGATTACATCACATATTGAGAAGAATTTTGCGGGAGATCTGAAGGGAATGATCTATCCGAAATGGAATCTTTTGGATGATAACGTGAGCTATGACAAAGAACATATATATTCTTATATCGGAGATGTGCGTTCGACGGAAGACATGTCGATTGAGACGGAGAATCCGGATGCAGACGGCTCAGTGGTTATGTTCCGGGATTCCTTTGGCAATGCTCTGTTGCCTTATGTGGCGGATGAATATGCACATGGATTTTTTACAAAGGGTGTTCCGTTTCGGACGGATCTGATCGATCAATACGATGCGGATACTATGATTCTGGAAGTGGTAGAACGACATATTCCGACACTGATCGGGAAAGTGCCGGTGATGGCGGCACCTGAGCGTGAAACGAAGGAAACGACAACCCGTATTGAGGATTCAACTACTACGATAGAGACACAGGATGCAGGAGAATATATAGCGGTTTACGGTTCGGTGGATCCGGAATATCTGGGAGATGATTCGGATATTTATATTGAGCTGACAACAGAAGAGGATACTCATTATTATGAAGCCTTTCCGGCAGCTTTTCTCTTGCCGGATGCAGATACGAATCTTTCCATTCAATATGGTTTGTATCTGGATAAAGATGTGTGCCAAACAGATGATGTAACGATTCACGTTATTACCCAAAAAGACGGTGAATGGTATTGTACAGGTCTGTTTAACATAAACCAATCTAAAAAAAGACCAACAGAATGAGAGGAGACAGAAGATGAAAAAATTAGGAGTAGTATTATCAACCGTTATGGTGGCTGGACTATTGGCAGGTTGTGGTGGCAATACCACAGATGTAGCAAGCAATACGGAGGCAACGACGGAAGCGACAACAGAGGCTGTAACGGAATCGGAGACAACGGAAGCGACGACGGAAGCGACCACAACAGAGGAAACGACAAGCGAAGAGGAGACCACGGAGGAGACGACGACGGAAGCGACGACAGAAGCGTCCACGACGGAGAAGGTGACAACGGAACAAAAGACATCGGAGAAGAAAGAGAAAAAGGCAACAGAAAAAAAGAAGGAGGAGAAAACGACAGAGAAGAAGAAAACAACAGAGAAGAAAGAAGAGCCAACGACAGAAAAACAAAAATCCAAGAAGGAAATCGCTCAGGAATATGTGGGATCATCTCTTAGCAGCCTGGTAGCTGCAATCGGATCCTATTCCAGCCTGGAGATGGATGAGGGCTGTCTGGAAGGATATGATGCAATTGCACACTTTGACGGATTCTCTGTCATGTGTCATTCTGAGGACCAGAAAAATTGGACTGTAGTTGGAGTATATTAAGGGGATATCTATGTGAGAAGGAGAATAATCGCTATGTTTTTTACGAATAAGAAAGTACTGACAGGAATATTGGTTATGTTTGTTTTGCTGTTGATTCCGGCAACAAATCTGAATGCTGCGACGAAGAAGAATCAGTTTGTTAAAAAGAAGGGATACACCTATTACTATGATGAAAACGGGAAAAAGATAAAGGACACAATATATGAAGTAAAGGGTGGTTCTTACTACTTTGATAAAAACGGAGTCATGATCAAAGGATGGGTCAAGAAGGGGAAGAAGTATTATTATTTTGACCGTAAGACCGGTAAGATGAAGAAAAACTGCAAAGTAGATGATATCAAACTTAAAAAAGACGGTACGGCTAAGACAGATAAGGATTCAAAGAAAAAAATAGAGACCATGATCACAGCCAGAAAAGTTGTGGCTAAGATCACAAAGCCTACAGATAAACAATCTGTTAAGATCAAAGCATGCTGTAAATATATTATGGATATGCCTTATGCAAGACCGCCGAGATTTCTTAAGAGTGTCGAAAAAAATAAGGGTTGGGAATGTGACTATGCAAATGATATGTTTAAGTATGGTAAGGGTGATTGTATATCTGAATCCTGTGCACTGGGATTTCTCATGAAAGAATTAGGGATGAAGAATGTATACGTTTGCTATGATAGCAAGGATAGTCATGCTCATGCATGGACCGAGGTGAATGGCAAAGTGTATGATACGTTATTTGCAGAGGCTAAGAAAGATCACGGATATCTGGGAGTTACATATAAAGAATATAGCTATAACGGGATTACAAAAGCACCATATAAGAGAAAAATATGATGAGGCGTATTTTTCAAAACCTGCATTAGCAAGGAGCTAATCTGGTTTAACCTGATATATTTATTTCTTTAAAATAATATTTGTTACAGTTCACTCGTTAGCCGGTAAACAGTCACCGAGTGTGGTATATGTTGTCCAATGTAGGGCTATTTGTGAACGTCGGCACTTAATGAGCCGCCAAAAAGCGGCGAATTTAGTACCGCGCTACGTGAACAACTAAGCGAAAGCGTGCCCGGAATGGACTACATATACCACACTCGGTGGCGTACGTCTAAACAGTAACTAATATTTTGCTATTTTGCAAACATGAAAAAAAAGACAGACTTTGCATTGCGAGTCTGCCTTTTTTCGTGTATAATGATTTGGATAATAAAGTTTTTTACGGGAGGAAAGAAGATGTCGCAGAGAAAGGATATTCACAAAGTTTTGATCATAGGTTCTGGTCCGATCATTATCGGTCAGGCTTGTGAGTTTGACTATTCGGGTACACAGGCATGTAAGGCACTTAAGAAACTTGGATATGAGATCGTGTTGGTCAATTCCAATCCGGCAACCATTATGACGGATCCGGAGACAGCGGACGTTACTTATATTGAGCCGCTCAATGTGGAGAGATTAGAGTAT
>CAJOMI010000061.1 GCA_905235545.1 uncultured Lachnospiraceae bacterium
GATCGTTTTTTGCCTGTATCAGAATTATCATCTGGTAGTCACCAATTACACTTATGAAAATGATAAGATCACGGAAAGTCTTGACGGATATAAGATTGTTCAGATATCAGATCTGCATAATCAGATATTCGGTCTGAATCAGAAAAGACTTCTTTCAAAGATTGAGGAATGTGAACCTGATATAATAGTAGTCACAGGAGACGTTGTTGATTCCAATCATACCAATTATCAGATCACTCTTGATTTTTTTGAAGGGGCGACTGCTTTAGCGCCGGTATATTATGTTACGGGAAATCATGAGGCATGGCTGGAAAGTTCTTCCGAATTCTCAGATTTTTTGAATGCAATCCGGGATATGGGAGTGAATTATATAGATGATACAATTGTGGAAATGGAAGAATATTCCCTGATCGGTGTCGGCGACAGGTCGCTTAGACGTGGAATGCCGATAGAGGAATTGAAGAGGGATTCCACGGATTCGGTTAGGAATTTGTCAGCTAAAGCTAACCTGAATCCGGCGCGCAAGCGAGTCTTGACAATAATGCTTGCACATGAGCCGTCGTATCATTCATATTATCAGTCATTGGGGGCAGATCTTGTATTTACCGGACATGTGCATGGAGGACAATTCATAATTCCCGGAAAAGGCGGTTTTATATCACCGGATTTTGAATTCTTTCCGGAGCTTTACGAGGGTGTGCATGAATATGGTGACACTACAATGGTTATAAGCAGAGGATTAGGCAACAGTATCATTCCTGTCCGGATTCATAACGATCCGGAGATTGTGGTGGTGGAATTGAAGAAGTAAAACAAACTTTTATTATGGATATATTATTATGATTATGATATTATGAATCTTGTAGTGGTAATAGAAAGGATCTGATTGCATGAACACACATAATTCAGAAGATGAGCACGGTAAGAAAATGATCGCACCTATCGTTATAACGGTGTTGTTCATTCTTTATTATCTTGTATATGGAACGATTCTTGTTCGCGTAGTTCCGGGCATTGGCGGAATTCTTCTTGGAATCATTCCGTTGGTGTTCGCTGTGACAATGATCTATGTGTGCGTGCAGAGAATTGATGAGATAAGGAGTGGTGAGGAAGATGATCTTAGTAAATACTGATTACATAAGTGGTAAGGAATTAGAGATGCTTGGACTTGTAAAGGGAAGCACGATTCAGTCAAAGAATGTTGGAAGAGACATAACACAGAGTTTAAAGACATTGGTTGGCGGTGAGTTAAAAGCCTATAATGAAATGATGAATGAGGCTAGAGCACTTGCAACAAAACGCATGGTCGAGGAGGCAGAGCATCTTGGAGCGGATGCGATCGTGAATATCCGATATGCTTCATCGGCTATTATGCAGGGCGCTGCGGAGGTCATTGCATACGGAACAGCGGTCAAGATTGTGGGCGAACGATAATTTGGAAAAGAGAAAGAAAATATGCGCATTTGGGGAAAAATAATGAAGGACAACCACCTTATAAAGGACATGGTGGTTGAGAATTATGACAATACATTGAACCGAACCGGTAAGGTGTATCAGGCACTTGAGAAAATGTGCTATGAATTTGATCTGGCGAATCCAATCTGGCTGGATGCAAATAAGGATGATTTTATAAGACGCTCCAGAACAAAGTTCACAGAAGACAGTTTCGTAGAGGAAATTGATTTTGACTATTTGGATTTCTGGGTGATAGAAGAAGATTTTTGAGATATAGCATATCCGGTTTAAGAAAATGACATCGTCTGTGAAAGCAAAATCACAAAATCAAAACAAGACTGTCACATTTTATTCACAAAACATTGTTAGGATACAAACATAGATTGAAAGAATACGCTATTCATGATGTTAATAGACAGAAAGGCAGGACTTTACTATGGAAAATGAGAATAACAATGAAAGAGAAGAATTTCAGAATTTGCAAGAGACGATGCTCCATAATCAGGCAACGCAGAATCCTGTGAATTCGAATGTATCCCAACAGAATTGGAATCCGCAAGATCAGGGAATTTCACAAAATCAGGGAATTTCGCAAAATCAAGGGATTTCACAAAATCAAGAGATTCCATACAACCGGAGCAATCAGTATGGTCAGTCGAATCCATACGATCAGGGGAACCCTTACAGTCAGATGACGAATTCGGACAATGTTCGATCCGATATAAAGCAGACGAAGAAAAAAGAGAAAAAGAAAAAGAAAGGTTCCGGTGGTAAAGCAAAGAAAGTGGTCAGATTTGTTGCATCAGCGGCAGCATTCGGGTTAATAGCCGGTGGCGTTATGGTAGGTGTAAATACAGCCGGGAATCGGTTGCTTGGCAATGATGATACGAAGACGCCGGAGATTACAACAGTGACGACAACGGATTCCGGCATTTCGGTAAGTTCTTCGGACAACAATATTGCGGATGTGGCAGAGAATGTTATGCCATCGATCGTATCGATTTCCAATAAATCCGTGCAGACGGTGCGGTCATGGTTCCAGTCCTATGAGCAGGAAGTGATCGGCTCCGGTTCCGGTATCATCATTGGACAGACAAAGGATGAAATCATGGTGGTGACGAACAATCACGTGATTGAAGGCGCAAAAGAACTTACGGTTACGTTCTGCGATCAGAAATCGGTTGCGGCAACGGTAAAAGGTGCAGATTCGACGGCAGATCTTGCAGTATTGACTGTGAAGACAGATGAGATTGAACCGGATACGTTAAAGGAGATCAAAGTCGCAGCATTGGGATCTTCTGATAAACTACGTGTCGGTGACAGAGTGATCGCTATTGGTAATGCGCTTGGTTACGGACAGTCATTGACGGGAGGCTTTGTCAGCGCACTTGACCGTGAAGTGGATATGGAAGACAAGACCATGAAACTGCTACAGACAGATGCAGCGATCAATCCGGGTAACAGTGGAGGCGCTCTGTTAAATGATAAAGGTGAAGTGATCGGTATCAATACTGTTAAGCTGGTAGAAAGTACAGTGGAAGGTATGGGCTATGCGATTCCGATTTCTTCTGCAATTCCGATTATCAATGACTTGATGAATCAACAGGTGATCAAAGAGGAAGAGCAGGGATATCTTGGTATCCGGGGAAGAGATATTACGGATGCGTATGCAGAAGATTTTAATATGCCAAAAGGCGTTTATGTTTTGAAGATAGTAGAAGGTTCACCGGCAGATCAATGTGAATTGAAAGCGGGAGATATCATCACGAAGTTTGCGGACAGAGATGTATCTACAATGGAGAACTTGCAGAATTTATTGAGTAATAAAAAAGCCGGTGAAGAAGTAGAACTGACCGTTCAGCGCAGTAATGATAAAGGTGAGTATGAAGAAATCACTCTGAAGGTCACATTAGGCGCCAAAAAAGACATTCCGTCAGAGGAAAAAGGCAACGATGAGGAGAAACAATCCGACAACAAAACAGATGGTCAAGATGGAGAAGAACAGATTCCGTATGATGATCGGGACAATTGGAACGAGAATCCGTATGAGCAGATGCCGGATGAATTCTATGATTATTTCTTCCGCTATTAAATGAATGGTAAGATAGGTAATTGTGAAACTCCGATTTAAATCTTTTTAATTGTGCATATTATATAGTTCCATCGCAGACACGTTTGCACTCTGTTTCCGGCGTAGTGGTACTAAATTCGTGTTTGACACTCATTAAGTACCAACGCCTGCACCAAGGTCTGCTTATGGAATCTATATAATATGCACAATAGATTAAAGTATAATAAGGAGTTTCGCAATAACATGGAATAGTAAGATTATATGAGGGCCCCCTCCACGATTTAAAAAATCGTGGAGGGGTATTTTTGTGTATAAAAAATGAAATTTTCAAAAAAATATTGACTATTGGTCATTTTTGGAGTATAGTATCAAATTGAAAATGACTAAAGTTCATTTTTTGAAAGGAGATTGTGCTATGATTGCAGTAGGTAAGTGGATTACAAGACATAAGGCATTGATTATTCTGTTGAGTATTTTGCTGATCATTCCATCTGTCATTGGAATGGCAAAGACCCGTACAAACTACGATCTGCTCAATTATCTGCCGGAAACCCTGGAAACGGTAGACGGTCAGAATATTATGGTGGATGAGTTTGGAATGGGCGGGTTCTCCATGGTCGTGGTTGAGAACATGGACATGAAGGATATCAGTGCGCTGAAGGAAAAGATGAAACAGGTAGAGCACGTCAGTGATGTCGTCTGGTATGACAGTATTATGGACATAACAGTACCGACTGAGATGCTTCCGGAAGAGATACAGAAAGTACTCTTTAACGGAGATGCGACCATGATGATCGTACTTTTTGATGATACGACATCATCGGATTACTCGATGCAGGCGATTACAGAACTAAGAAAGATTGTCGGAGAACAATGTTTTCTATCTGGAATGACCGGACTGGTAACCGATATCAAAGATCTTGCACTCAAACAGATACCGATCTATGTTGTGATTGCGGGAATCTGTACCTTGATTGTGCTGATGATCACAATGGATTCTTTTGTGACGCCGTTCATTTTTCTTGCCGATATCGGACTTGCGATTTTATATAATCTCGGAAGTAACTATTTCTTAGGTGAGACCAGTTATATTACGACTGCATTGACGGCAGTTTTACAATTAGGTGTCACGATGGATTATTCAATCTTCCTTCTGGAAAGCTACAGAGCGAATAAAGAACGGTTTCCGGATGACAGGGAAAGGGCGATGGCCCACGCGATATCCAATACGTTTCGCTCTGTATGCGGAAGTTCTCTGACGACAGTAGCCGGATTTATCGCATTGTGCGCGATGACCTTTGCACTGGGAAGGGATCTGGGTATCGTAATGGCAAAAGGTGTCCTGATCGGTGTGGTTGTATGTGTTACCTTGTTGCCGTGTCTGATTCTGGTATTCGATAAGTTGATTGAAAAGACATCGCACAGGGAGCTGCTCCCGTCCTTCCATAAGACATCTGATTGGATCATAAAAATGCGCTGGGTTGCGATTGCAATCCTCGTAATCGGTGTCGTTCCGGCAGTGTACGGCAATAATCATGTGTCTATTTATTATAATCTGGATGCAGGTTTGCCGGAGGATATACCTTCTACGGTTGCCAATCAAAAACTGGAAGAAGAATTTGAAATGAGTGTCATGCATATGGTTATGCTGCCTTCCGGATTGGAAGCAAAAGTAAAAAGTGATACCATCGAACAGATTAATCAGGTAAGTGGTGTGAAATGGGTTGTTGGTATGAATTCATTTCTTGGTGCGACAGTTCCGGAATCCATGGTGCCTGATAAGTTCAGAGAGGTATTGGAGAGCGATAACTATGAGATCCTGTTTGTGTGCTCAACCGATAAGACGGCATCGGATGAGGTAAACCGGCAGATCACAGAGATTAACGATATCATCAAGGCTGTGGATCCTTCGGCTATGGTGATCGGTGAGGCGCCGCTTACGAAAGACCTGATGGATGTGACCAATATAGATTTGAAACGAGTCAATTATCTTTCCGTTTTGGCGATCTTCATCATCATATTGATCACATTTAAATCGATCTCTTTGCCGGTCATTCTGGTGGCGGTGATTGAATTTGCAATCTGTATCAATATGGCGGTTCCGTATTACACACACTTGTCACTTCCGTTTGTTGCAAGTATCGTCATTGGAAGTATCCAGTTGGGAGCAACGGTTGATTATGCTATTTTGATGACCAGCCGTTATCATAAAGAGCGGATGAAAGGAATGTCAAAGAAAGAAGCGGTATCCATCGCACATAAAGCTTCCATCAAATCCATTATCATCAGTGGATCCTGCTTCTTTGCAGCAACCTTTGGCATCACTTTATATTCCAGCATTGACATGATTGCATCTATATGTACATTGCTTGCGAGGGGAGCCGTGATCAGCGTATTGGTTGTAGTATTTATACTGCCGGCGCTTTTATGGCTATGTGATGGAATCATCTGTAAGACAACATGGGATTTGAGACATGTTTCCAATAAGTAAAGGAGGAATTTGTTATGAAACTATTAAAAAAGACTTGTGCAGTAACCGTAAGTGCAGCTATGGCTGTCGGACTTTTTATGGGAAATGGAAATGTTTCTTATGCGGCAGGCAAGGTAGAAAAGGAAGAAACTGTCTATGTTAAATTGAAATCGGACGGAACCGTGCAGGATATTACGGTATCGGATTGGCTTAAAAATGTTACCGGTACCGGTGACGTGGAAGATGTCTCCAATCTGAAGGATATCAAAAATGTAAAGGGTGATGAAGAATTTGAACAGGGAAAAGACGGCAAGATCACCTGGAAAGCGGATAATAAGGATATCTATTATCAGGGAACCAGCAATCAGAAACTTCCGGTTGGTATACAGGTAAGTTATAAATTGGACGGGAAAGATGTGAAGCCGTCAGAACTTGCAGGAAAGAGCGGAGCGCTCACCATGACAATACGATATGAGAATCAAGAAACCTATGAAGATCAGATAAATGGTGAGAAGGTGAAAATGAATACTCCGTTTTTGATGGCTTCAGCCGTCATTCTTCCGGTCGACCATTTTTCTGAGGTGACGGTAAGCCAGGGAAAACTTGTATCCGAAGGAAAGAATCAGATTCTGGTAGTATACGGGATTCCGGGTTTTGCCGACAGCCTCAATCTGTCCGGTGATCTGAAGGATGAGATGGACAAGAAACTGAGTGATACAATAACTATCGAGGCTAAAGTGACGGATTTTTCTCTTGGTGACATCTATACGGTGGCGACATCGGAAGAATTTTCAGATATCAATCTGGATGATGAAGGCAGTATCAATGATGTAGAACGTGCGGTGAATGATCTGGTCAGTGCGACCGATCAACTGTTTTCCGGTTCAACCGGTCTGAATGACGGAATCCAGACGCTGAAAGATAATTTTGGCACCTATGCAGGTGGTGTAAGTGATATAAAAAAAGGAGCATCCGATCTGGCGAACGGAGCAGGTAAGCTGGCGAAGGGAATTAAAAAATATACAGATGGAGTAAAATCCCTGAGCGATGGAGCCAACAAATATGTAACAGGAGCGCAGAAATTTACGGAAGGTGTGAACAGTTATGTGGAGGGAGAGAAACTGATCAATAGCGGAATGACAGAACTCTATAACAACACCAAAGGTTTTCCGAATCAGTATGATCAGTTTTCACAGGGCTTGAATCAATATATTGATGGCGTGAACCAGATTGTAAATGGGAATAATACACAGGCGCTGGCAAACGGTTCTTCGCAGGTCGCAGGTGGAATCGGTCAGTTGAACGGTTCTCTTGGAGATTTAAAGGGTACGGTAGATGCGTTGCCACAGCTTGTAGACAGTCAGTTGTCAGAGGATGGAAAGCTTACCGATGAACAAAAGGCTGTATTATCAGCTTTGTCGCAACAGTTATCGTCATCAATCGGTCAGATGCAGGGGGCTGGGTCTGAATTGGAAAAGGGAGCAAATACCATTTCCGGTTCCCTTAACCAGTTGAACGAACAGGCACCGACACTCGCAGCTGCCGGAGAGAATCTGAAGGCAGGAAATGCATCAGTAAAACAGGGAATTTCTGATATAGCAGGAGGCATTTCCAGTCTGAATGACGGAGTGAAGAAATTAAGTACGAATAATGCTGCCTTGCTTGCAGGAGCAAAGGATCTGAATGAAAACGGAAACGGTCTTGTTTCCGGTGCGGGACAGTTGAAAAAAAATTCAAAAACCCTGAATTCTTCTGCTGACGAATTGTCTTCCGGTGCAGCGAAGCTCAAAAAGGGTGCCAATCAATTAGAGGATGCGACCGGTGATGTCGGAAAAGGTGTGAATCAGCTTGCAGACGGTTCCGGTGAACTTGTTATCGGTATAGACAGATTCAGAATGGAAGGCGCACAGAAATTGCAAAACGAATACAATAATACGATTAAAACAACGATAGATCGATTCCGGTCACTGACAAACGGAGCAGGCGCATATCAGTCTTTTTCAGGAAAAACAGAAGGGATGAATGGAAATGTAAAATTCATTTTCCAGACGGAAGGTATTTCGGAAGAATAAATTTTTCTTGCAAAATGGTTCTTTTACTGTGTATACTGAGAGATGAAACAGTGGAATGGTAACGAATTTGCGATGGAGGTTTTATGATGAGTAAAGTGGATGAGAATAAGAGGAAAAAAAAGGGTGCCATTACCGATTCGGCTTTTTCCCTGTTTATCCAAAAGGGAATAAATGCAACCTCCATTGCAGATATCATGCAGAAGGCACAACTGGCGAAGGGAACGTTTTATCTGTATTTCAAGGATAAGTATGAAGTCAGGGATTATCTGGTCAGAAAGAAAGCAGCACAGGTCTTTGACAAGGCGAAGATTGCGCTTGAACAGAGTAATGTGAAAGAGTTTGAGGAAAAGATTCTGTTTCTGGTCGACCACATTCTCAATCAGTTGAATGACAACAAGCTTCTGCTTCGTTTTATTTCAAAGAATTTAAGCTGGGGAATCTTTCGAAATGCGATCATGAATATGCAGATGGACGAGAACTCACCGAATGCGGAAGAATTCATTGAAAGCCTTTTTGAAGAATCGGGAAAACAATATCGCGACTCCGAGATGCTGATATTTATGATCATTGAACTGGTCAATTCAACTGCACACAGTGTGATCTTATACAAACAGCCTGTCGAACTCGATGAGCTGAAGGAGTCACTTTATCCGATCATACGACAGATGATTCGCAGTTTTGAAATTGAATAGAGTGCTGCATCAGTTGGCGGACGAACGCGGCTGAGTGCGGTATATGTTGTTCATTCCGGGCACGCTTTCGCTTAGTTGTTCACGTAGCGGTACTAAATTCGCCGCTTTTTGGCGGCTCATTAAGTGCCGACGTTCACAAATAGCCCTACAGACAACATATACCACACTCGGCCGCTGTTTGCATACAGACGAATGAAATGCAGCGAATAAAGTTTACAAAGATATAGTGGATACCTCTTGCATTTGGAGGAGATTTTCGGTATGATAACGGTATGCGTATTCAAAGGAGGATGTATTGCATTATGCAGAAGTTATCATTAGAAGAAGAGTTGAAAAATAACACATATCCGGGAAGAGGGATTGTGATCGGGACATCTGAGGATGGTAAGAAAGCGGTTACCGCATATTTTATCATGGGCAGAAGCTCCAACAGCCGCAACCGTGTATTTGTGAAAGAAGGAGAAGGCATTCGGACAGAGGCTTTTGATCCGGCGAAGTTAGAGGATCCAAGTCTGATCATATATGCACCGGTTCGCGTGCTGGGAAATCGGACCATTGTGACGAACGGTGATCAGACCGATACGATCTATGATGGGCTGGACGATGAACTGACATTTGAACAGTCTTTAAGAACGAGAGAGTTTGAACCGGACGGACCGAATTATACGCCGCGTATTTCCGGTGTATTGCATATCGCAGATGGAAAGTATGATTATTCCATGTCAATTTTAAAGAGCAACAACGGTGATCCGGATTCCAGCAATCGCTATACATTTTCTTATGAGAACCCGAAAGCCGGAGAGGGACGCTTCATTCATACCTATGCGAGAAATGAAGAACCGCTTCCGAGTTTCGAGGGCGAGCCGAAGTGGGTGGATATCAAGGGAGATATCGAGGAGTTTACCAATACGGTTTGGAACAGCCTGAATGAAGAGAACAAGGTGTCTTTGTTTGTGCGATTCATTGATATCGAGACCGGCGAATATGAGACGAAGATTGTGAACAAGAATCAGTAAAAACGAAATGATCAAAAAGGAGAATAGAAAGATGAATGAGATTCAATTGAAATACGGATGTAATCCAAATCAGAAGCCTTCCAGAATTTATATGGAGGATGGAAGCGAACTGCCGGTTACGGTGTTGAACGGTAAGCCGGGATATATCAATTTTCTTGATGCATTTAACGGCTGGCAGTTGGTAAAGGAACTCAAGGAGGCGACCGGACTTCCGGCAGCTACTTCTTTCAAGCATGTATCTCCTGCAGGTGCAGCGGTAGGACTTCCGCTTGACGAGACTTTGGCAAAGATCTACTGGGTGGATGATCTTGGAGAATTATCACCGCTTGCCAGTGCGTATGCGAGAGCAAGAGGAGCGGATCGCATGTCTTCTTTTGGTGATTTTATCGCACTTTCCGATGTCTGTGATGTGGATACGGCACGTCTTATCAAGCGTGAAGTTTCAGACGGTGTGATCGCACCGGGCTATACAGACGAGGCATTGGAGTTATTAAAGGCAAAGAAAAAGGGCAATTACAATGTGATCCAAATCGATCCGGACTATGTTCCGGCAGAGATCGAGAAGAAGCAGGTATATGGTATCACCTTTGAACAGGGAAGAAATGAACTGAATATCGATGCAGAGTTATTGTCCAATGTTGTGACAAAGAACAAAGAGATTCCGGAATCTGCCCTGATCGATATCAAGATCGCATTGATCACTTTGAAATACACCCAGTCCAATTCTGTCTGCTATGTAAAAGGCGGACAGGCAATCGGTATCGGTGCCGGACAGCAGTCCCGTATTCACTGTACCAGACTGGCAGGACAAAAGGCAGACAACTGGTATCTGCGCCAGGCTCCGCAGGTATTGGGACTTCAGTTTGTGGATGGCCTTGGCCGCGCAGACCGTGATAATGCCATCGACGTATATATCGGAGATGAGTATGAGGATGTTCTCCGCGAGGGCGAATGGCAGAAGCGGTTCAAGGTAAAACCGGAGGTATTTACCAGAGAAGCAAAGCGTGCATGGCTGGACGGTAATACCGATGTAACGCTTGGATCCGATGCGTTCTTCCCATTCTCCGACAATATTGAACGGGCAAAGAAGAGCGGTGTGAAATATATCGCTCAGCCGGGCGGATCTGTCAGGGATGATCTTGTGATCGAGTGTTGTGATCAGTATGATATGGTAATGGCATTTACGGGAATCCGTCTGTTCCATCACTAATGATGGTTACAGTGCAGTGACGAATGACTGCGGATGTGCGGTAACGGATGACTGCGGATGAACAGAATCGGATGATGGTTACAGTGCAGTGACGGATGACTGCGGATGTACTGTATCGGATAAAGACAGATGGAACACCGCAGGTACGTAGAGGTATCGCACGAAAGAATATAGAGATTACATAAGAAAAGGCATATCAGACATACATGTTCTGGCATGCCTTTTCTTTCTTTTGTATTTATCGCTTTGCGTTTACAGTTACGGTGAAAAGTGGTATGATATAAAAGATAATTTTTACCTTTTGACCTTGGCATCATAACATTAAAATACGGGAGGTTACTATGAATAATAAGATTGAACAGTGGATGAACTGGATCCTATATGATGAATTGATAGAGGGGAAGATCAATGCACCGAAACAGTTACTTGGCAATCATGATTATGGGGAAGGACAGATGATTACCGCGTACAAACCGCATTCGGTAAGCTGCAAGGTTATCGCACCTACCGGAAAGACCGAATATGAGATGGAAAGGATCGATGATCACGGATTCTATGCCCTTTATTTCCCAAAGAAGAAATTCAACGGAAACAAGTATCGGCTTGTCACGAATTATGAAGATGGAACCAGTGTGACCACAGCGGATCCGTACAGTTTCGAGAGTCAGATCAGCGAGTTTGACACCTATTTGTTTTCAGAGGGGAATCACTGGGAGATTTATAAGAAATTGGGCGCACATCCGATGAAGATTGACGGGGTATCGGGAACCTACAGTATGGGCACCACATGCCAGACGTGTCTCTGTTGTGGGCAATTTCAATATGTGGGATGGGGCACTTCACCCGATGCACATTGTTGAGAATTCCGGTATTTTTGAATTGTTTATTCCGGATGTAAAGGAAGATGCGGTATACAAATTCAATATCCTGACACGTTATGGGGAAGAGATCTTCAAATCGGATCCGTATGGCAATTGTTCCGAATTTCGTCCGGATAATGCATCGGTGGTAAAGGACATCACAAAGTACCATTGGAAAGATGAACAGTGGATGCAGGATCGCAAGGGACTTTCCAGAACAGATGCGATGCGAAGACCGATGACCATATATGAGATGCATCTTGGCTCATGGAAGAAGCGGATCGAAGATGATGATAACGGATTTTTCAGCTATCGGGAACTGGCACACATGGTGGCGGATTATGTCAAAGAGATGGGTTATACCCATATTGAATTGATGGGAATTGCCGAATACCCGTTTGACGGTTCCTGGGGATATCAGGTGACCAACTATTATGCGCCTACCAGAAGATACGGGGATCCGGAGGATTTCATGTATTTTGTGGACTATATGCATAAGAATCATATCGGGGTTATTTTAGACTGGGTGCCGGCTCATTTTCCAAAGGATGAACACGGCCTTGGAAGATTTGACGGAATGCCGCTCTATGAACACTCGGATCCAAGAAGAGGGGAACATCCGGATTGGGGGACATACATATATGATTTCGGACGCAATGAAGTGTCGAATTTCCTGATCGCAAATGCTATATTCTGGGCAAAGGAATACCATATCGACGCATTGCGTGTGGATGCGGTAGCCTCCATGCTGTATCTCGACTATGGCAAGCAGGATGGTAACTGGCTGCCAAATGAAGATGGTGGCAATGAAAACTATGACGCCATCCGGATGTTACAGAAACTCAACAAGACGATCGAAGAATTGGACATGGGTGTCTTTGTCATCGCAGAGGAATCTACATCCTGGGCGGGTGTGACATCTCCGGTTGCATTGGATGGCCTGGGATTCCTGTTCAAATGGAATATGGGATGGATGAATGATTTCTTAGAGTATATGAAGCTGGATCCGTATTTCAGACAATTCAACCATAACCGGCTGACATTCAGCCTGATGTATGCATATTCCGAGAATTTTATATTGGTCATCTCTCACGATGAGGTGGTACACCTTAAATGCTCCATGCTCAATAAGATGTCCGGTCTTCACGATGACAAGTTCGCGAATCTCCGCGCTGCATACGGATTTATGTACGGACATCCGGGCAAGAAGCTTTTGTTCATGGGACAGGAGTTTGCCCAGCTCAGAGAGTGGAGTGAGGCGAGAAGCCTTGACTGGTTCCTGCTAGACGGAGAAGATGCGAGAAGCCACAGGGGAATTCAGAACTATGTGAAGACGCTGAATGCCTTATATCGCAAATATGACGCCTTTTATTACAATGATCAGGATCAGATGGGATTTGAATGGATCAGCTGTGACGATGCACAGAGCAGTACCATTTCCTTTGTACGGCGAGG
>CAJOMI010000062.1 GCA_905235545.1 uncultured Lachnospiraceae bacterium
ATATCCTCCGCATCCATTTCCTTCTCTTTCAAAAGGCGCATGGTCTCTACCATAAGCCAGTTGGAAACCTTCTTCGGATTGGCATCTAATGCGATTGTCTCCTCAAAGATATCTGCAAGCTTCTTGGTCCCGGTTAAAATATCCGCATCGTACTCCGGAAGTCCATACTCCTCCTGATAACGAGCCTTTTTCTCCTCGCGGAACTCCGGTTGTTTGCTTCGAATCTCTTCCAGCCATTCATCACTGATGATGATCGGAACCAGATCCGGATCCGGGAAATAACGATAATCCTGTGCATCCTCTTTGGAACGCATCGCATAGGAATATTCCTTTGTGTCATCCCATCTTCTTGTCTCCTGGACAACCTGCTCTCCGGCCTCCAACAGATCAATCTGACGCTCTCTCTCATTTTCAATCGCTCTTGCAATTGCCTTGAAGGAATTGAGATTCTTCATCTCGGTACGGGTACCGTATTCCTCTGCGCCGACTTCCCGAATGGACAGGTTGACGTCGGCACGCATGGAACCCTCATTTAATTTACAATCGGATGCGCCCAGGTACTGAATCGTTGTTCTCAACTTGTCAAGATACGCAATGACCTCCTCTGCAGAGCGCATATCCGGCTCGGATACGATCTCAATGAGCGGCACACCGGAACGGTTGAAATCCACCAGGGAGCTGTCGGTATACGGATCATGGATCAATTTACCGGCATCCTCCTCCATATGAATCTCATGAATGCCAATCCATTTTTTCTTACCCTCTACTTCGATCTCCACCTTACCGTCTCTGCAGATTGGATAATAGAGCTGGGAAATCTGATAGTTCTGTGGATTGTCCGGATAAAAATAGTTCTTACGGTCAAATTTACAATTCTGTGTAATGGTACAATTCGTGGCAAGTCCCACCGCAATTGCCTTGTTCACCACTTCTTTATTCAATACCGGAAGAGAACCCGGCATACCGGTACAAACCGGACAGGTATGGGTATTCGGGGCTCCTCCAAATGCAGTAGAGCATCCACAGAAAATCTTTGTCTTTGTTGCCAATTCCACATGTACTTCCAAACCAATAACGGTTTCGTATGCTTTACTCATTTTATAACCCCCTTTCCACTGCATAAGCAGGACGTTTGTATTCTCTTGTCTGTTCAAATGCATAAGCTGCACGAATGATACTCTTCTCGTCAAAATGTTTGCCCAAAAGCTGGAGTCCGATTGGAAGTCCCTTGCTGTCATATCCACAAGGAAGACTGATTCCCGGCAGACCTGCAAGATTCACCGATACCGTGTAGATATCGCCCAGATACATCTTGATCGGATCACTTAAGGAATCTCCGAGTTTCAATGCCGTGGTCGGCGCGACCGGTCCTAAAATCACATCATATTTTTCAAATGCTTTGTCAAATGCCTGTTTGATCAACGCCTTGGTCCGGAGTGCCTTCATGTAATACGCATCAAAGTATCCGGAAGAAAGTACAAAGGAACCAAGCATGATTCTTCTCTTAACCTCGGCTCCGAATCCCTCCGAACGGGTCTTCTTGTACATATTGTGAAGGTCAGTATATTCCTCTGTCCGATACCCGTATTTGACACCGTCAAAACGTTCCAGATTCGAACTGGCCTCTGCCGATGCAATGATATAATAAGCAGGAATTGCATATTCCACAAGACTTAGGTCAAATTCTTCCACCGTTGCCCCTTTCGCCTCCAATGCTTTTGCCGCAGCAAGAACATTCGCTTTTACTTCCTCATCCAATCCTTCTCCCAGATAATCCTTTGGAATACCGATCTTCATACCTTTTACGTCATCGATCAAAGCGCTTGTAAAATCGTCTCCTGCCTCTTTGACCGAAGTGGAATCCTTATCGTCCTTTCCGCATATTGTCTCCAAAATCGTAGCACAATCCGTCACATCTTTTGCAAGCGGTCCGATCTGATCCAGAGAGGAACCATAGGCAATCAGTCCGTAACGGGACACTCTTCCGTAAGTCGGTTTGATTCCCGTAACACCACAGAATCCTGCCGGCTGGCGGATACTTCCACCGGTATCGGAACCCAACGCATAAGGAATTTCCTCTGCCGCAACCGCAGCCGCGGAACCGCCGGAAGAACCACCCGGTACTCTCTCTAAATCCCATGGATTCTTTGTCTCTCCATAGTAGGAAGTCTCCGTTGTGGAGCCCATGGCAAACTCATCCATATTGGTCTTGCCCACAATAACCGCTCCGGCTTCTTCCAACTTTTGCACCGCAGTAGCCGTATAGGTCGGCTTGAAATTGTGAAGTATCTTTGAAGAACATGTGGTCAGCATACCATCGATACACATATTGTCCTTGATGGCAACCGGTACTCCTGCAAGCGGACCGGTATAGGTTCCGTCATCGATTCCCTTCTGTACTTCTTCTGCTCTTTTCAGTGCTCCTTCTCTGTCAATCGTGACGAATGCATTGATATCCTTTTCTTTTTCTTCCATGCTGTCCAGAAAAGCGGTAGTCGCTTCCACTACGGATATCTCTTTGTTCTTTATCTTCTTGCCCAGTTCAACGGCAGTTATGTTAAGATCCATATTTTTATTCCTTTCCAAAATTCCGTCTGTTTCATTATTTCCCGTGTCTTGTTGTTAAAGAAATGAAGTACTCATTTTGTCTTCTTTCCTTTTCAACCTTCTTATATTCCTTATCGTTAATCAAATGTCTTCGGTACCTTATAGGCTCCTTCCTTTTGTTCCGGTGCATTTGCCAGCATATGATCTCTGTCATCCGCATTGGTCACCACATCTTCCCGAAAGACATTGTGTACGGAAAATGTATGGCTCATCGGCTCCACTCCATCCGTATCCAATTCATTCAGTTTGCCCACATAATCCAACATATTGGTCATATCCTTCTTCGCCTGTTCCTTCTCTTCATCGGAAAGTTCCAGCTTTGCAAGGATTCCAACATACTCGATGGTCTCGTCTGTAATCTGCATTTGTACGCCTCCTAATCTGATCATTGTTATAACTTTACAATCGAAGCAAAGAGTCGTTTGCGACTCTTTCGCGCCTAAAAAAAGTCCCAAAGCCTGACAGCTCTGGGACGAATCTTCCAACTCCGCGGTATCACCCACATTGCGCTTTCTTTCTATATCGATACCAACAGATTGATAGTAGCATAAATGCCTTGTAATTGCAAGTATTTCCGATTTCAGATTTGATGAAATTCTGATTTTTATTTGACGAAATCCCCTTCTCACGATATGATATAAAATAGTCCGATTTGATACGTATCAAGACTCGCTTGCAAGATGTTGTGTGCCGGTTAGTTATTATTCCTCCAGCCACTTCGCCACATCTAAGGCATGGTAGGTAATGATGATTTTTGCACCTGCCCGCTTCATGGCAATCATATTCTCCATCACAATCCGCTTTTCATCGATCCAGCCTTTTTCGGCAGCCGCCTTGACCATAGAATACTCTCCGCTGACATTATAAACCGCAATCGGATAATTCGTGTAATAGGTTACCTCTTTGACCACATCCAGATAGGCAAGTGCGGGTTTTACCATGATGATGTCAGCCCCCTCTGCAATATCATTTTCACATTCCCGAATCGCCTCCCTGCCATTTGCAGGATCCATCTGATAGGTTCTGCGGTCACCGAAGGATGGTGCGGAATGTGCGGCATCACGAAACGGAGAATAATATCCGGAGGCGAACTTGGCACTGTATGCCATCAGTAAGGTATTCTGAAATCCGTTTTCATCTAACGCATTCCGAATGTATTCCACACGTCCGTCCATCATGTCAGACGGCGCGATCACATCCGCGCCTGCCTTTGCAAGACTAACGGACATTTTTGCCAGCAGTACCAGCGTTTCATCATTTAAGATCTCGTGATCATGTACCAATCCGCAATGCCCGTGGGAGGTGTATTCACACAGACAGACATCTGCGATCAGTAAAAGATCCGGTGCCTTTTTCTTAATATGACGGATTGCCCGCTGCATAACGCCATTCTCATTGTATGCCTCACTTCCGGTTTCATCCTTTTTTGCCGGAATTCCAAAGAGCAGGATCGACCGGATTCCCGCTGCCACGATCCGATCCAGTTCCTCGTCAAAGCGATCGATAGACCACTGAAAAATTCCCGGCATGGAATCCACCGGATTCTTGATATTTTCTCCCTCAATGATAAATACCGGATATACCAGATCATCCTTGTTCACATGGTTTTCCCTTACCAGACTTCTGATCGCCTCATTGGCACGTAATCTCCTCATTCGAATCATATTATATTACTCCCTTTCTTATGTAAACTTCCCATTATCTAAAGAAAATTGGCTTCCCGACTCATCAATCCTGCACCGCATCTGCATATTTTCCGTTCTGTCAATCCCTCTTTGCCTGTATCGCTTCTAATAGCCCCTCCACATCATTCACCGTCGCCACAATATCCGCCTCACCATATTCTTCCATCAGTCGTTTCCGGGTAATATTGCCGATGCATGCAATCTGAATCCCTTTGGGTATTGCAATCTTTCTCTCTTTTATTGACTCAAAAAATGCAGTCACCCCGGAAGCACTGACGAACACCAGATAATCCAGATCATCCATACATTTGATATTCTTTGTAAGTCCGCCCGCCACATCATAAATGGGTATATCCGTATACATGATCTGATGCTCCGACAAAATAGCAGTCAACTCCGGGCTTCCCTGCAATGCTCTCGGAATCAGCACACGTTCATTTGGCTGAACCACAGTTGCAAATTCCTCCGCCATAACAGAGACTGTGTATTTTGATGGAAGAAAATCCGCTTTGATCCCATACTCGGCAAGTTTTGCAGATGTCCCGCTTCCAAGCACGGCAAACCGCAGATGTCCGAGACTTCGAAGATCGGTCTGACAAAGTTTCATCTCCTCAAAAAAGAGCCGGATTGCATTCTGACTGGTAAACAACACCCACTGATATTGTTGTAAACGGGTAAGCTCCTCATCCAGGTCTTTCATTCGGTCCGTTTTAACCACTTTCATATCACAGATTGGAATCGGCTGCATGCCAATCCCTTCCAGACCCTGTTCCAATTTCTTCCATAACAGTTCCGTGGCAGTAACACCCACCTTTTTGTAATCCCCGGATTGATACAAATACTCATATGCCGCCGTATCACCGATCACGATAATTGCCGGGCTGATCAGTTCTGCTTTTTTTACTTTTTCGGCAATGTCGGAAAGCGTTCCCCTGACCACCTTCTGATACATGGTCGTTCCTTCCGAGATCACGGCTGCCGGAGTGACTGCCGATTTGCCTGCCTGTATCAGTCGTTCTGCTATTTCCGGCAGATTGGACAATCCCATGAGAAATACCAGCGTTCCCTCTAATCCGGCCAGTATATCATAATCATAATCCGGACTTCCGACAGAAGTTTTCGTATGTCCCGTAATCACATGAAAACTCCGACTGATTCCCCGATGGGTAACCGGAATTCCGGCGCATTCCGGAACTGCCACGGAAGATGTGATTCCCGGAATCACTTCATAGGGAATTCCCTGTGCGGTAAGTGCTTCGATCTCTTCCCCTCCCCGGCCAAAGACAAAAGGGTCTCCTCCTTTTAAACGGACAACGATTTTATGGTTCTTTGCACATTCTACCAGAATTGCATTGATCTCCTCCTGTTTTTTGTAATGACACCCTGCCTGTTTTCCGACATATATCTTCGTGCAATCTTCCTTGACAAAACCCAGCAGTTCTTCCGAAGACAACCTGTCATATACCACCGCATCACATTCCTTTAATTTTTCCAGACCTTTTACCGTGATCAGACCCGCATCACCGGGGCCTGCTCCCACCAGATATACTTTTCCCATGTTGTTTTCTGTTCCTTCTCTCTTTCCTCTGTTCGATATCCGTTTATGCCAACCGCTTATTTGAGAATTGCAGAGACAACCGCATCCGCAAGTTTCATCCGATTAGTAACCGTATCCTCTCCTCGTCTTCTGTATATGACGCCACGCTTCTCCTGTATCACCTCAAGAGAAATCCGGTCATCCTGAATCTGAGAAATCACACCGACTGCCTCATGGCAACCGGCATCTAATAATTGCAGCACCCTGCGCTCCGTCTCCAGTTCCTGATATGCAATTTGGTCAGAAATCCCTCTTACCAGTTCGGTTGCCGGATCACCGCTTCTTCCCTCCACCGCAATGATTCCCTGTCCGCCTGCAGGAATCATTTCCGCAAAGGAAAAATAACGGGAATCAAATTCTTCCTGCTTCGTCAGTCCAAGGCGTTCAAGACCGGCAGCTGCAAGAATCACACCGTCACACTGTCCTTCCAATATCCTGTTTAATCTGGTCTGTACATTTCCCCGGATATTGAGACACGAAATGCCGGGATAAATTGATTTCAGTTGAAACTGTCTTCGCAGACTTCCGGTTCCGATCAAAATATTGGAATTATCCTGACGGATCTGCTCGATCGTCTTTTCTGCGGTCTGTTTCTGCTGTCGGGGATGGATGCCTTTTCGCATAACCAACACATCTCTCGCATCTGCTCTCGCAAGAGTGCCGGCAATCGTCAACCCTTCTTCCAGATGCATAGGCATATCCTTTGAACTGTGAACCGCAAGATCAATCTTTCCATTTAACAGTGCTTCTTCAAACTCTGTGATGAACACGCCTTTTCCGCCAAAATCGATCAGTGGACGATCCAGAATCTGATCTCCCTTTGTACGAAGAACAACGGTTTCCGTTTCTATCTCCGGATATGCTTTCCTCAGTTGTTCGACTACCTGATTCGTCTGCACCAGAGCCAGTTTACTTCCTCTTGTCCCAATTCTGATTCTCTGCAATATCATTCCCTCCTCACCCCTCAATTTCTATCACATCATCCACCGGTATCACTTTTCCGTCCGCGAGGATCATGGCACGGTTCACCATATCAATCCGCTTCACACTTCCCGTCACCGTGACATATTCCCCGCCATCTTTCCTTTCATCCTTGACGAAATAAGTGACCTTTACCTCCTTGCAGTCGTCCTTCTGCATGATCATCTGTAGTCTCTCGTCCAGGAGTATTCTGCGATCCTCATCCAATTCGATCCTTTGATCGGTCAGCCTTCCGGTCTCTGAAATCGCATCTTCATATCCGGTAAGCGCAGCAAAAGGGGCAAACTGTGCTGCCCGATTGCTATCGCTCATTCTCGGATGCACGGCGGAAACATGATGTGGAAGATTGATGATATCATCATATCTGTGTTGGTCGTTCTCTTTTCTGTCCATATTGCCTTCCTCTCTTTGGTTGCGATATGCATACTTCGTGTTCCAGTCATACCGGTCGCGCCGTTCCCGTTACTTTGCCATACTACTCCCTTTCGGCTCTTGCATCTGCATTTTCTGCTCCCGACATACCGGTCGCACCGTTTCCGTTACTTTGTTATGCTCCGCAATCATGCCTTGTGACCACCAATCTGTCGATTCCGCTCGATGGTCATAGCGCCTTCCTTGAGATTCGTCCCTTTCAATATGGCATTCTTGCCGTACTTTTTCTTGATGGACAACATGGCCTGCTGCATCTGTTTCTCCCGTCTGAGACTTTCTTCTTCCTCTGCCTGCTGCCTTTCTAACGCCGCATAATCCACAAAAAGATCCAGTTGTTCATAGGTCTTCTTCTCTTGCACAGTTGTCTCCTGCACGACATGATTCGCAGTGATATTGATCCTTCGCACAAGGAGATTCTCATCCACAATACGATCATACAGTGCCATGACCGCATCCATGATCTTAGAGGTAGAGGAAGTCTGTCCGTCAAGATTGGCCGTTCCATGGGCATGTTTGGGAATCTTCCTGCCATAATGATCTGTCACAATCGGTCCCTTGTAGGATTTTCTCCGCTCCGGATCTGTAAGATTCTCGATATCATATCCCACCGTCAGCACCATCTGATCCGTCACAAGACCCTTATCCACCAGATCCAGCACAAGAAGGTCCGTCATCTCCCTCACGATCAGTTTTCCCTTTTGGAAGTCATATGGTTGCTGGAGAACCTGACCGGAACCGATACTGTTGGACTCCGGCTTATACGCTCTGAGCAATGGTACAGGGTTCCCATCCCCACGCATGATCGATCAAAAGCTCTGCGTTGACCCCGAATAACCGATACAATAAATCCTCGTTATAGTAATCCTGCTTTGTTCCAAGGGAGCATCTTGCCACATCCCCCATGGTATAGATACCGTGTTCCCACAGTTTCTTTGCATACCCTCTCCCCACTCTCCAAAAATCCGTCAACGGTTCATGCGTCCACAACAACTTGCGGTAAGACATCTCATCCAATTGCACGATCCGCACACCGTACCGATCCGGCTTGATGTGCTTTGCCACAATATCCATGGCGACTTTGGCGAGATAGAGATTCGTCCCAATCCCTGCAGTTGCCGTGATACCGGTCGTATCCAGAACATCGTGAACCATTCTCCCCGCAAGTTCCCGCGGAGTGATCTTATAGGTGTGCAGATAATCCGTCACATCCATAAACACCTCATCGATCGAATAGACATGAATGTCCTCCGGCGCCACATACTTCAAATAGACATTGTAAATTCTTGTGCTGTATTCCATGTACAATGCCATCTGCGGGGGTGCCGTCACATAACTTAACGCCAAAGAAGGATTCTCCTGAAGTTCTTTCGCATCCGAAGATTCTCCGATCAGTTCTCCGCCCGGAGCATTCGTCTTCCTGGTGGCATTGATTTCCCTGACCTTCTGTACCACTTCGAACAGCCTTGCCCTGCCGGGAATCCCGTATGCCTTCAGAGACGGAGAAACTGCCAAACAGATCGTCTTCTCCGTTCTGGATGCATCCGCGACCACCAGATTTGTCGTAAGCGGATCCAGATCCCTCTCCCTGCACTCAACGGAGGCATAAAATGATTTCAGATCGATTGAAATATATGTGCGCTGCTTCGAATCCGTTGACATCTTCGCTCCTCCTCTTATAGCAGAACATTTGTTCGTTTTTATAATTATAGTATGCTTCGAAGATAATTGCAAGTGTTTCTTTTTAAAACGGAAAACAGCAGAACAGTTAAGGTTACTGTTCTGACGCAATGTCTTTAAGTTAAGCCGGACGTTGCCGGACATGATATATGTTTTCCATTTCGGGCACACTTGCGCTTCGTTGCAAACGTAACGGTGCTAAATTCACCGTCTAGGGACGGCTCATTAAGAACCGACGTTTGCAAATAGCCCTACATGGTAAAACATACATCATGTCCGGCAACTGTGTGTTGGCAATTCTTTAACTTAAAGACATTGGTTCAGACGAACGCCACCGAGTGAACTGTAACCAGTTATGTTTTCTGTTCTGCGTCTTGTAAAACTGTAAATCAATGTCATTTCCTTCAGCATCTCTTTCCATCCAGATAAACCTCTACCAGTTCATCATCTGCAGTGTATACCAGCTTCAGAGAAAAAAAAGGACGTTCCTCGGCAAGCAGGCGGAAGAAGATCTTATCCCCCTCCCAAATATTCAGATTCTCCACCTCAGACTTATCGATCCAGATCAGTTCACCTTCATCACACTCTGTGATCTCTCCCTCAAATTGATCTGCCGTATAAAGGTGCATATACTCCACAACGGAATCTCCATATATAAATGTGATGATTCCCCTTGCTCTGTATGATGTGAGC
>CAJOMI010000063.1 GCA_905235545.1 uncultured Lachnospiraceae bacterium
AAAGGCTGAACGGATCATGCTGGATCGCTTCAATGTTCTTGACCCGTATGTGCTTTCCATCGACAATACGTTAAAACTGGATGATGCGGCTGCCAGGATCAGTGATATTACATTTATCAAGGACGGAACCATCGTGCTCACGAGGTCAAGAGATGCAGATGGCAATTTTTCCGGTGCAGATGGTGAACTGTGTGAACAGATAGCAGAGGCTTTGGTGGGACTTCGGGCAGAACGATTTGAAAAATGTGAGGATAAGAGCAAAATAGGGCTGTTTCCTGCGACTGCGGAGATCACATATACCTTTGAGGGCAAGCCGGAGACCCTTCTGATCGGAAACCGTACAGAGGGCGGATATTATGCATGTGTAAAAGACAGGGATCCGGTATTTGTATTTTCCGCATCCGGATTTGAATTTTTACATGAATGATTAAATTATATCAGTAAGGAGAATTTAGTATGAGAGATATGAAAAAAACAGGAAAAAAAATCGGTACTTTGACAATCGCAGCGATTCTTGGATTATCTGCTGTGGCTTGCGGATCGGGCAACGGATCGGATGAGATGCATCACGGGCAAACCGAAACGGAGATTTCTTCGGATGATGCCGGACATTCTGTGGAGACGGAATCAGAGACCGGTGGGGATGCAGAAACCGGCAGTGAAGCAGAAAACAGTGGAAATGCACAGACAAATGAAATTATAACGCCTTATGACCAATTGTGGACGGCGGACGATATCACATTTTATGTGGGGGAGACGGTAAAATGGTATGTTGAACTTCCGGAGGATACGGATCTGTATGACGGTATGGGAGGACGCGAGGATCTTGGAAGAGTTGCCTGTGAATACTCGGTCAAGATACCGGCACTTGGAATCGGAACGGATTCCTATGAGTATGAGGACAGTCAGGTGAATCTTTCTCCGGGCAAAACGCTTGTGTGTGAATATACACCGGTTGCGGCGGGGAATCTGGTGTTTACCTGCTGGATGGGAAAGGACTGCCATATGAATCAGATCCATGTGGTGGAGAAAGATTAGTGTAACGGCATTATACCTGTCCCATCTCCTTTTGAATCAGAATATGTCAAACAATCTCCAACAGCGTATTTACTATATCGTCATCCTGTTCCGGTTTCAGGAAACAGAACCGGATGTATTTTTCGCCAAGTCCTTCGTAGTCCGTGCAATCGCGGATCATCAGATTTCTTCGGATACAGTAATCGAACACTTCGGAAGCGGTCTGCTCTTCTTTCAGAAGTTTGATCAGCACGAAATTGGATGTCGGTCTGAATACCTTGATCGTCTTGCGGCTGGAAAGCACGGAGTAGATCAGGTTTCGTTCGGTCTGGATCAATGTTCTTGTTGCGTTGATATAGTGTTCGTCCTCAAACATGACACCTGCAACAGAGGCATAGGAGTTGATGCTCCAAAGAAGAGATTTGCCATCGGATGCATTGATATAATCGTGGTTACTGGTTATGGCGTAACCAAGTCGCAATCCCGGAGCGGCAAAGAATTTGGAAACACCTCGCAGAATGACCAGGTTATTATAGGTTATAGTCAACGGAACAGAAGAAATCTCATCAATATCTTTCACGAATTCCACATAAGTCTCATCGATCATTACAAAAATATCCAACTCACGGCAACGGGTTAATATCTGCGCAATTTGATCTTTGGTCAGACATTTTCCGGTCGGATTATTCGGATTGCAAAGGACGAGAAGGTCATAGGTTTCATTGAGTGCCCTCAAAAACAGATCAACATCCATCTCAAAGTCATCGATGTTCTTCAGCATATAGGTTTTGACCTCGCTGCCATAACGAGATGCTGTTTTTGCATATTCGGCATAGGTTGGACCTACGATCATGGTTTTGTCCGGTGCGATCAGTTCAAAGGTGAGTCGAATCAGATCGGAGGTTCCGTTCCCGAGTACAACGTGCTCAGGTATGGTTCCGCAATATTTGGAAATCTGTTCTTTTAAGGATGTGTAGTTTCGGTCAGGATAAGACTTTATGACGTCCACATTGTCAAGAATTGCCTGTCTTGCCAAAGGAGATATACCTAACGGATTGACATTGGATGCATAGGGAACGATGGAATTGACATCTATATGATAGCGGTCTGCAATTACTTCTAGATCACTTCCGTGAAATGTTGGTTGAATTTTCTCCATAAAATAACCTTCTTTCTATTCTTTTTTCTTTAAAAATGTAGTAAACTTTGGTATAATAATAAAAGTGTCAAAACAGGATTGTTATATACGATAATAATCTGATGGTATTTTTTTCATTATACATGGTAGAGGGCAAAACATCAAGACAAAGAAACAAGATACGGAGTCGATATGAAGAGTAAGATAGAACAATATGCCAAAGGAGATTTCTATGTAGAATATCCCGATATAAAACTGGCAAAGAATTATTTACAATTGAAGATTGAGGCGGGAAGTGTATATACCGATTGCATCCCGGTTACATCAGGGAATGGAATCCCGATGAAAATGATGGTTTATGACGATGCGTATTTACTGCGTTTTGCAGAACATAGTATAATCGGTGTGGAGGAGAGTATCGTTTTTACTTTCGATGCAACAAGGAAGAAACGCGGGAGTATTTACTCCGGTGTGATCCATCTGATTGGTAACGGTATCGAGAAAGAACTTCCGTACAGTATTGAGATTGTAGCGCCATTTAAGGATGATAACGGAATTGCGATTGAGGATCTTATGAAATTCTCGGCATTGGCAGAATCGGATTGGGAACGGGCACTTCAGATGTTTGGTTCCGATGAATTTGAATCTGCGCTGCTCGGTAGTAATACAGACTATGTGGAAGCATACCGGACACTCAAAGATGCAGTGAACCGCAGTCAGGCGCTTGAAGAATTTTTGGTATATACACATAAGAAACGTGCCCTTACATTACAAATGGAACATGACCGTTTTCAGTATAATTATCCTAAGATGAGGGAACAACATCAGATCACTCTGCATAAAAACACATGGGGATATTGCAGAATGCAGATTCGAACAGATTCCGATTTTATTATTCTGAATCAGACTGAGATTTGCAGTATGGAGTTTGATGGGGATAATGCGACGATCTACTATTCCCTGGATCCGGATAAACTGAATGAAAATGAGAATGCGATCGGGCATATATTTTTAGAAAATACTTATCAGAAGATGGCTGCCAACATAATTATTCGAAAGGCTGAGGAACCGTCCCGTATTCTGATACCAAAGAATCATGATTATCACTTGAAAAAGCAGGAGATTGCATCGTTGATGCACAACTATCTGGATTACAGAGTTGGTATTTTGCCGCTTGACCGCTTTGTACGGCAGACGAGAGAAACATTAAATCATCTGCTTACGATGGAACCGGAAACAGGTATATATAAACTTGGACTTCTTCACATGAACATATTGAATGGAAAAGAAGATATTGTGCGGGAAGAACTTCGACGAATGGACGCAGACAGGGATCAGACGGTATTGGGTACGAAGGAACATTGCTATTATCTGTATCTAAAAGCCTTGGTCACCAAGGAGAAAGAACAGGCGGAGAAAGCATGTAAAGAAATCGAGCGGGCACTGGCAAAGGAAGAGGACAAACTATTCTATTTCTGGCTTCTGATTTACATGGATGACCGCTATCAGAGGGATTCCAAATGGTTGTTTTCACAGATTGAGGGATTGTACGAGGGAGGCTATCAGAGTCCGATTCTTTCTTTGGAGATTTGTGATCTGTTCAATGCGGAACCGCTTTTGCTTCGCAAGTTGTCTATCGTGGAGATTGGGGCGATCAAATTTGGCCTTGACAACCAATATTTAAGTGAAGAGGTGGAGCGGGAGTTTCTGGAACTGGCTGCAAAAGAGAAAGATTTCAGACCGCAGGTATTTTCTCTGCTGAGTACCATATATGATCTTCGAAAACGTCCGGAAATCATCAAGATCATATGCAGTATGTTGATTAAAGGCGGAAAGACGGATACGCAATATCACAAGTATTATGAAGAGGGAATTAAATGTGGATACCATATTGTTGGAATTCAGGAGAATTTTTTGAGGAGTATGGATCACAGTCATTATGAGTTGATTCCGGATTCACTTCTCAGGTATTTTAATTATAAGGGAATCCTGACAGAACATGAGTATGCCTATTTGTACGCAAATGTAATTGTGAATAAACGTAGATATCTTGGGCAATATGAAGAATATCTTCCTAATATGGAAGCATTTATGGAAGAACAGATTTTGAAGGGAAACATAAATGATGATCTGAGTATCCTGTATAGTGAACTTTTGAAACCGCAGATGGTGAAACCATCTTATGCGGCAAGCCTGGTCAAGGTGATATTCAAGCGCAAGCTGACGGTGGGAAGTGACAATATCAGTGCGGTTGTTGTGTCACATCGTGAACTGAAAGAAGAATTGGTGATACCGGTGATCGACGGGGTGGCTTATGTGGATATGATAACAGAATCTGCAGTGGTCGCATTAGTAGATGATGAACAGAACCGGTATGTCAGTACAATTCCGTATAAACTTCAGAAATTAGTCGATGAATCTCTTTATATGGATATACTAAGCCAATACGCAGGAGATGATTTCCGATATGTTTTATATCAGTATGACCTCTTGTCTGCTTATGATGCAACGGATGCAAAAGAAGTAAATGTGGCAAGAGACATATTGTCGTATTCGCAGATCAGTGATGAGATCAAACAACAGTCACTATATGGAATTGTCCGATATTACTATGCAAATCTGGATCCGGATATTTTAGAAAGTTATCTGACAAGGATTGATCCGGATTATATTGCACCGGCGGACGCACCGGAATATGTGAACTATCTGCTAAGCTGTGAGATGTATGAAGAGGCATTTCGGGCAATCAAGCGGTTTGGCTATCAGGGAATCTCTGTGGAACTTCTTGTAAAACTGGTGGAGAATCTGAAGGATATGTCGCAGTATGCGAAAGAGGAAACGTTGCTATCGGTAGCGGCTTATCTGTACCGGATGGGACAGGATACACTTGAAGTGTTAAGTTATATGGTAGATGAATATCAGAGTGGCCTTAAGGACATGTTGCATTTATGGAAACGGGTTTCAGGCAGACTTTCCAGATTAGATATGCTGGAAGAGAATATTTTATGTGTCACACTTTACACAGAACAGTGGTATGATGATGTCTATTCGGTTTTTGCGGATTATGTTGCCAAGAAGAGGACGGGTATGGTAATCAAAGCTTTCTTCAAGAGGGCATCGTTTGCATATCTGATTGAAGAAAAAGAAGTACCGTCTGCCTTTTTTGATGCACTCTTTTATCAGATGCACAGCGATAAACTGGAAGATGATATGTGTCGGGCAGCATTGATTTTGTATTTCTCACAAAAAACAAAGCTGGAAGAAGAGGAACTTGACTGGATCAAGGAAGAGACGGAAACATTTATGAAACGAGGCATTATGCTACCGTTTTTCCGAAATTTCAAAAAATATTTTAAACTGCCTAAGGATTTGTTCATGATGACTTATGTAGTGACTTGTGACAAGGCAGGTAAACAGATTACATTTCAGTATGGGATTCAATCCGGCGTAGAAAAACCGGATTGTAATAAGACGGCAAGAATGTTAGAGGTTCTGCCGGGGTATTATATAAAAGAATTTGTGCTGTTTCATGGAGAGAATCTGCTCTATGAGATGCCGGAGGAGAATATTGGGCGTACACGAATTTATGAGAGCGAGGCAATGAGGTCAAAGGGGGAGACAGAGGAATATGCAAACCGCTTTGAAATGCTCAACTCCATGTTACTCAACCAGGAGGCCGGGGAGAATCAGATGGTGATCGATAAGATTGACCGCTATCTCAAATTAGCGGCGATCGTGGATGAGAATCTGGTACTGATGGAATAGAGAAAGGATAGGACATGAAGGAGATATACATAGGACTGGATCTTTGCAGAAAAAATATTCAGATGAGTTATTATCGGGAGGACAAACAGGAACCGGAGTCCATATATCAATTGAATAATACGGAGACGTATCAGTTGCCGAATGTTATGTTTTATTCGAAAAGGGACGAAAAATGGTATGTCGGCAACAGTGTCAGTGCCGTTCGCTTTCAGACGGAGGGCGTGATGGTAGAGGATGTGATCGGCGGGATAGAGAAGAATGGACGGATTGTGGTTGCCGGGAAAACTTATACTTATGATGAACTGTTACTTTTGCTGCTGAAGACACAGATTATGGACTTTTTGAACCGGTCGGAGGAATATCAACTGTGTGGATTGACGGTGACGATAGAGACATATCAGGAAAAAGTGTATCAGGTATTGTGTAAGTTGCGAAAAGAGTTTGGACTTAGTGAAGACGCGTTTTATGTTATGGGACACGAGAATGCATTCTTTCAATATGTGATGAATCAGGATGAGAAACTCAGGATCAATAGTGTGGCCATGTATGAATATGGGACAGAAGGAATGGAGTATTATCGACTGGATCGAAGAAGACAGGGAAAGACGGAAATCTATGAACTGCTTCATCAGGATATGAAGCAGGAGATTCCATATTCTATGTTGTTTGCAGATATGGAGGCGCTGGACCAGCATTTTGCGGGAATTGCAAAGAAAATGATGAGGGAAACCTATATTTCTACCGTATTTCTGACAGGTCCGGGATTCTCTGACAAATGGATTGAAGAATCAACCAAAGTTTTGTGTGATGGTAGAAGAGTATTCATGGGTCAGAACATATATACGAAGGGCGCATGCTACCATGCCAGATTCGGAGCGTATGAGTCAGGTAAAGACTGCGTTTTGTGTACGGACGAGAGTAATTTCTTCGATATCGGAGTGGAAATCGGAGAACTGGAAGGGAAAAAGCAGTTTTATCCGATTGCGAACGGTGGAAGAGAATGGTATAACATGAAAGGTCGGGCAATGGTATATTTAGATGATACGAATCGTATTCATCTGATCTATCGGGATAAGATAACAAAGGACATGCAGCGGGAAATCATTGAGATCAGCGGTTTGCCAAAACGTCCGCCTAAGACAACAAAGCTTTCTTTGGAGGTTGAGATGTACGACAATCGAATGGGAGCGATTGTGATCCGGGATGTGGGATTTGGAAAGATTTACCCGACCACGAATAAGATATATCGAAAGGAGTTCTCGATAAGCAATGAGCAGAGTAATACTATGTGAAACAAAACAGGCAACTACTTCCTATATATTTCCAAATACGAAGATAGAAGTATTTTCTTATGAAGAACTTTGTTATTACATATACAATAATATTGCTCTGATTGAGGAAGAATATATCGGTGTTCCTATGTTCAACTGGATTGAGAATGAATTGGGTCTTATGGATCTTGCAAAGAACCTTCGGGAAATGAAAGGAAAGGAGAATACCGATCTCACGGATTTGCTGACAGCGATCCTTACATATAAGGAATATTATTCGATTCCGGAAGTAAAGGAATTTATATTACAAATGGAGCGGTTGAAAAGTCTGGCATCGCCACAGTTTCGTAAATTGCAGGCAGACGGTTTTCTTCGATATCACAAGTACTTAAAAGCGCTTGCTATCTATGACGAAATTTTAGACAGGTATCCGGATATGAAAGATGACAGACTGCTTGGTTCTATCTATCACAACAAAGCAATTGCGCTGGCTAATAATTTTGAATGGAAGGAAGCAGCAGACTCTTATCTGCGGGCGTATGAATTGACGGGTAATCCGGGTTCTATTTACGAATATCTGTTATTATTGGCCACGATGAAGCCGCGCTCCGACATTGAAATACTGGCGAAATATTACGGAATGGATGCAATGCTGGATACCATTTACGATGCCATAGAAGATGCGGAAACAGATGTGAAGGGCTCTCCGGTTTACCATCGGATGGAAAAGGCAATCTTTCATTATCAGAAGAATAATCTTACGGACTTCAGTAAGCGTATGGATACATCGAACAGCTAAAAGCAGAGTTTCGGGATCAGACAGCGTAATGGTGTTGTTTGCAATTGTAATTTTTTCAGTGATAAAACTGACAAAAAAAGAAAACAAGGAGATTTGATTTTGGTTATACGAACGGGAAATCGAGAAAAAAGACAGAAATTGTTATCAACTTTATAAATTTGTTCTTTATTTTTCGGATAGGTTGGGTTATAATCAGAATTGATGTGCAGGTGAGTACTGTAAGAAGATATGCATGAGTATATCGAGAATAACCTGTAATATATAATTTATACGGAGGATTAATTTATGTTAGTATCA
>CAJOMI010000064.1 GCA_905235545.1 uncultured Lachnospiraceae bacterium
GTTGCTTTGTTTTTAGCTTCATCTGTTATTGTAGTAGCTATTTTATATGTTCCTTCTTCTGGGAATTTTACTTTTACTGTTTTACCATTTAATGTAGCTTTTTTTATTTTTTTAGCTATATCACTATAGTTCTTTTTTCCTTTTTTTACTGTTACTGCGACTTTTAATTTTTTCTTTTTCGTTACGTTGTCGGAATAAGTGGTCTTCGGAATCGTTACATTTTTCCCAACCTCAGCTGTCAGTTTCTTTTTGCCGGTCAGCGTGATCTTTGGTTTCTTCTTGTCCTTCTTCGCTGCTTCTACAACTGCGATGGAATGGTCTCCGTTAGCCGGATATACCGGTCCGGTCAGGGACAGTACAAAAGACAGTGCCAATACACCTGCTGCGATTTTCTTCTTGTTAAGTTTCATTTTTCTCATGGTTCCTTCCTCCTTGATCTCAGTGGATTGATTATTGGATTTCTCCGTTATTTTACCTGGTACTTTTATTATCCAAGGTCTACTCTCAGATTCCATCTTTTAATGCCGATTCTTTTATTTGTCACTTTGTTTTCTAAAACTGTCTACCTTTTTCTGCATAAATTCTTCTTGTTAAGAAGAATTTTATCATAGCATGATGCGATAATCAAGAAATAATATTCTTAACAAGAATATTTAAAAAGGAGGAATACTCTATTGAAAGCATTTTGGTTTGGAGAACGAAAAAACGTAGTCGGCCTCAAGATTCGGGAACTTCGCAAAGAAAAACATCTGACCATTCGGGATCTGGCCGCTCAGATTCAGGTAAATGGTCATTCCGACATTACAGAAAACACCATTACCAAAATTGAACACGGTGACCGTTTTGTTCCCGACTATGAGCTCATCTATTTTGCTGAGGCGCTAAATACCAATGTCGAACAATTATTGGAATACTATTATCGTTTTCCAAATGAGTCTGAGCCGGATTGATCTTGTGATTTCAGTATTTCACAAAACCACTACAATTTGTACATATTTTTTTCACAAATTATAAATATACTATGTCTTGTAAGAGCTTTTCATATAGTACAGCAATGTACTTGAATCCTCTCCCCCTCATTAATTTAGAAAGAAGGTACGATGAACGATCATCGTACCTTCTTTCTTTATCATCATTCAGGAACGCTCCAGACATTCTCGCTGCAGAATGGACATAAGCGAAGCTTCCATCTGATATATCTTTATCTAATTTTAGTCTACCTTCGGCAATTCAGAAAGAGACTTTTCCAGATCCGCATCCGTTGGAATATAATCTGTCATATCTCCATCGTTGAACTGCTGATATGCAACCATATCAAAATATCCGGTTCCGGTCAGTCCGAATACAATATTCTTTGCCTCACCGGTCTCCTTACACTTGAGCGCCTCATCGATCGCCACTTTGATCGCATGGCTACTCTCCGGTGCCGGAAGAATTCCCTCGATTCGCGCAAAGGTCTGTGCCGCTTTGAATACTTCTGTCTGCTCCACACTTCTTGCAGAAATAATACCCTGATCATAAAGTTCCGATACAACTGAACTCATTCCATGATATCGAAGTCCTCCTGCATGGTTCGGCGACGGAATAAAATTACTTCCCAGCGTGTACATCTTCGCAAGCGGACAAACTTTACCGGTATCGCAGAAGTCATACGCATATTTTCCTCTCGTCAGTCGGGCAGGAAGCCGGCTCCACTGCTATAATATCGTAGTCAGCCTCACCTCTTAATATCTCACCGGCAAACGGCGAAATGAGACCTCCCAGATTGGAGCCACCACCGGCACATCCGATGATCGTATCCGCCTTGATTCCATACTTGTCCAACGCCGTCTTGGTCTCTAAACCGATCACAGACTGATGCAGTAATACCTGTGCCAACACGGAACCAAGTACATAGCGATATCCCTCCTGAGAGGTTGCTGCTTCCACTGCTTCGGAGATCGCACATCCGAGACTTCCGGTCGTTCCCGGAAATTCCTCATTGATCTTGCGTCCGATATTGGTATTCATCGACGGCGAAGGTGTCACCTGTGCGCCGTACGTGCGCATCACTTCCCGTCGGAACGGTTTCTGTTCATAGGAACATTTCACCATATATACCTGACAGTCCAGATCAAAATAAGCACACGCCATCGAAAGTGCGGTTCCCCACTGTCCTGCGCCGGTCTCTGTGGTCACGCCCTTAAGCCCCTGTTTCTTCGCATAATACGCCTGTGCAATGGCAGAATTTAATTTGTGGCTTCCTGACGTGTTGTTGCCTTCAAACTTATAATAAATATGTGCCGGAGTTCCCAGTTTTTCCTCCAGACAATACGCACGTACCAACGGTGCCGGTCGATACATCCGGTAAAATTTGCGAATCTCCTCCGGAATATCAAAATAGGCAGTCGTATCATCCAGTTCCTGTTTTGCCAGTTCCCGACAGAATATGCCGGACAATTCGTCTTCCGTAACCGGCTGTAATGTTCCCGGATTCAGGATTGGCGCCGGTTTCTTCTTCATGTCCGCCCGGACATTGTACCACTGCTTCGGCATCTCATTCTCTTCCAGATAAATCTTATAAGGTATCTTCTCCATGTTTTGTAACCTCCATTCATTTTTTCATTTCTTATACTGCACATGGGAGCTCCTATCGTTCCCCCAAAAGGAACGCCCCACAATAATAAGGTATTCGATTCAGCACACTTTGTCAAGTGAAAGCGTACCCGAGTGGAAATGCATATTGTATGTGCGTTACAATTCAGTGGTTAGCCGGACGTTGCGGGACATGATATATGTTTTCCATTTCGGGCACGCTTGCGCTTCGTTGCAAACGTAGCGGTGCTAAATTCGCCGTCCCCGGACAGCTCATTAAGAACCGACGTTTGCAAATATCCCTGCATGGTAAAACATATATCATGTCCCGCAACTGTGTATTGGCGATTCTTTCACTTAATGACATTGTGGCTGAATGATAACGTATGTGCGACTTGACAAAGTATACCCAAAATGCATAGTTTTAATCACAACATTGGTTAATTTATATCATCAAATACGCAAAATATCCCGCATAAGAAATCAACATCACAATTCCCCCTGCGCGCTTTAACTTTCGATCTTTGAATACAAATAGCCACAACAATACGCCTGCCCCAATGGCGATGATCGAATCGATCAGGAATTTTGCTTCAAATAAGACCGGTGTGATCAGAGCCGTTGTTCCCACGACAAACAAGATATTGAAGACGTTGCTTCCCACAATGTTACCGATGGCGATATCCGCTTTCCCCTTCAAGGCTGCAGAAGTAGAGGTGACCAGTTCCGGCAAGGATGTTCCGAATGCCACAATGGTCAGTCCGATCAAACGATCGGAAAGTCCCGCTGCCTTTGCGATATTTGTCGCCGCTTCTACGGTAAAATCACTGCCCTTAACCACAAGGAGAACACCGATGATCAAAAGAAGAAGAAAATGCCATACCGGTTTTTTCTCTCCCTCCTCTTCTGTCTCTTCTTTGCTGTTCTTTGCCATAAAAAATAAATACGTCAGATAAAGGATAAAGGCAATCCATAATATGACGCCTTCCATGCGTGTGATATATCCGCCTGTACTGCCGAGCACCGTCAGCAAAACAGTGATGACAAGCATAAACGGAATTTCATACTTCACGGTCGACTTTGCCACCGCGATCGACACAATCACGGATGCGATTCCCAGAATAATGAGAATATTCATAATGTTACTTCCCACCACATTACCGATTGTGATCGCTGCATTTCCCCTTAGTGCAGCTGTAATGCTGACCGCTGCCTCCGGAGCACTGGTTCCCATTGCCACGATCGTAAGCCCGATCACCAGTTGGGGGATTCCGAACTTGTCCGCTATTCCCGCGGCACCGTCCACAAACCAGTCTGCCCCCTTCATCAACATCACAAATCCCAATACAAGCAGTAAAACCTGTAACACAATTTCCATTTTCCTTTTCCTCCTTCTCATTCTAACAGAATCAATCGATAGTATAAAAAGCATTTCCAAACAAAAAAGAGACTTTTATTGCACTCAAAAAGTACAATAAAAGTCTCGTTCTTATCTCAGTATGCATCCCGGTCTTAACGACGTGTTGACGATATGCATAACATTCCATCGGAATGTGAACTACTCCCTAATATTTCTTCCACAATAGCACAGTACATAATACAAGTCAAGTCAAATGTCCGGCAACGTCCGGCTTAACTGAATGACATTGTCCACTGAATTGTAACCAACGAATCGGTGAATCTTTCATTGCCCGTCTATTTTTCAATATCAAGCACAACAAATTCCGAAAAGGTTCCCGTCTTAAACGGTATCGCCCAACCGGAGATTCCGGACGTTACAACGAATGTCGTATTCTCTCTTATCTCTGTTCCGTATACACGGTCATTGGCACCCATTGCAAGTCCAATCCATCCCGCAGGGAAGATATGTCCTCCATGTGTGTGACCGGAGAAAACAAGATCTGCGCCGGATGCTGCCTCGGCGGCATAATCATTCGGCTGGTGATCGATCACGATTGCGTATTTGGACTTGTCAAGATTTGACATAAGCGTTTCCATATCCATGCGATCCGGTGTCGAGCGGTCCTTTCTCCCGACTATATAAAAACTGTCATTGAGCAGAACGCTCTCATCCTCCAATACGGTCACATGATTCTTTTCCAACTCATCCAACAGTTCCTGTGCCGTAAAATTACGACGGTTAAAATACCCCTCATCGTGATTCCCCAACACAAAATATACCCCATATGTCGTCTCTAATTCTCCCATTGCCCGGCACGACGCGATCATATCATCCTTATCACTGTAGTCGTCCACAAAATCACCTGCTATAATTACAACATCCGGATTGGTCTGCTGGATCCGTTTCATTTGTTCCGAGAATTTTTCCCCGTCCAATGTGATCCCGAGATGGGAATCCGCAAATCCCACCACGCGAACAGAATCCTTTCCAAGATCCTTGTCCGTGTGAATCGTATAGTCGGTCTGCCATACATTATGTGCATTATACCAGCCGACTCCCAGATAAAGCACCGTCAGCAAAATTGCGATGCCCCCCTGATAATCATAACGAAACTCCTTACCGGATATTTTTCGAATCAGTAAAAAAACGATGTCACAGAGTAAAAAAGCCACAAACAAATGAATCATCAGAACGATCATGGTCGATATATTATAAAAATACGAACATGCCACAAGTGCCACCGGAATCACTGCCACAAACCACGAAAGAACCTTATGTTTCTCCGCAATTTGTTTCACAAAGCCAAACTGATGGAAACGAGACACCAGATATATGACACTTACAACTGCAAAAATGATCATAGCAATAAAAATGACTGCCCACATCATACTATGTATTCCCTTCTTTCGTAATTATTTCCGGCTCAATGTCCTCTCGGAACACGTTCCAGCAATTTTTTCTCATAGGAGCGATCCGCATAAGCCAATCTGCAAAATACGACAGTCAGTATGATAGCGGCACCCCAAATGGAACGATACCGGAAATACTCACCGCAGATCGTGGATATCACAGCTCCCAGTGTAAAGAACAGGATCATCTGCCCATGTATGATCACTTTCTCCTTCGAAGCTATGTCCTTGTGTCTTACATATTTGGCCAGATTGGATCCCACCTGTCTGATATGATTGGTCACAAATGTTGTAGAAGCCGAAATTCCCTGCACCTGACGAAACGTATTGAACTGCATGGAACAGATAAAATTCAATGTGATCTGACAAATCTGATCCGGAGCCTCTTCCGGCAGCAGTCCGAGTATCACAACAGCGATTACCTCTAAACCGATCAGTATCGTATCCCATCTCAAAAAATGCAGACGCTTGACCGTCTTCCCCAGATATTCCGAAACAAAGGCTCCTGCAAAATATGCACCGATCGGAACCAGCAAATAGGCAGCTCTTGTCCAGTCTCTCTCTCCTAGCGCCATGCCAAAAAGTACCACGTTCGCAGTCTGGGCATTACAGAACACACCACCTCTAAGCAAAAAGGTATATGCCCCAAACCATCCCGCCACAACGATCAGACACCAATATACCCATTTTTTCTCACACTCTAAAAATTCAATTTCTTCCGTATTCTCATCTAACATTCCTGTCACCTTTTACGCATGTTCTCCCGTAAAACATGTTATTTTCCCGCATACAAACGATTCAAGAACACTCCCCGCGTCCTTGCTGCGGAACGCGCTTAAACTTTGCTGACATTATCTTTCTGCCGTGATAACGGTTGCCGAAATCATCCCATTATCTGTATCAGCAAAATCCACGCCAATCCATAGTAGGTAACAACCGCTACCAGATCATTGACTGTTGTAATGAGTGGTCCGGATGCCACCGCAGGGTCAATTTTGATCTTATGGAAGAACATCGGTACCAGCGTTCCCACCAGACTGGAGATCACCATGGCAACCATCAGCGAAAATCCAACACAGCCGGATATCATAAAGGCATAATGCATACGGTTATCTTTGAAGAAATATACATACAATCCGATAAATACAAACGCCAGTGATCCCAAAAACAATCCGTTTGCAAATCCAACGCGCATCTCTTTGATGACCAGTTTGAATTTCTCCTTTGTTTGTAAGTTCTCATCCATCAGTACGCGAATCGTTACCGCCAGGGACTGGGTCCCTACATTGCCCGCCATATCCAGAATCAAAGACTGGAAACAGATCACAATCGGGAGTATCGCAACAACCGACTCGAACACACCGACTACCGTGGACACAAACATACCCAGGAACAACAGTGCGATCAGCCATGGAAGCCTCTTTTTCATACTCTCTCTTGTGGTTTCTTTCAAATCTTCTTCCGCCGTCAAACCAGCCAGCTTTGCGTAGTCATCACCCATCTCGTCGTCAATGACTTCCACAACATCCTGCGCCGTGATGATTCCGATCAGTTTTCCCTCATCATTCAATACCGGAAGGGAATCCTCCGCATAATCCTTGATCTTCTCAATCGAGTCACTGACAATATCGTGATCGTTCAAATACGGATACGATGTACTGATCAGATCTTCCAAATCTGTATATTTTCTGGCGATGATCAAATCCTTCAGATCAATAGCGCCGTAAAACTTATCATTCTCATCACAGACATAGATCGTCGAGATATTATCCTTCTCTCCTGCCTGGGCAACCAACTCATTCATTGCCTGCTTCACCGTAAGATGATTCCCGATCTCAATATAGTTGGTCGTAATCTTGCTACCGATCTCATTGTCATCATAGGACTGGATCAACTCAATGTCGGCACTGGTCTCTTCACCAAGAAGACTTTTCAGTTTCTCCTGTGTCGAATCATCCATTTCCTCCAAAACATCTACCGCATCATCGGAGTCCATGTTCTCAATGATCTTCGCAACATGTTTGATATCCAGTTCTTTCAGATACTGGTCAACGTCTTCAAGATAAGCTACTATCTCCGAGATCCGTTCCTCTCCGAGAACCCGATATACTTTGAGTCTTTCTTCCTTCGTCAGTTTTTCAATGGCTCCGGCTATATCATTCTCATGATAATCTTCCAGTTTTTCCAGCAATTCTCCATCTGAAAGATCACTGCGGATGAGATCTAATATCTCCTCAACGTAATTTGGCTCTTTTAAAATCTCTTTTTCCATCTTCAACCTCCAATCTTTCCCCAAAAAAGGTCAACAAAAAACCACCGCTTGATCAGCAGTCAGCAATCATCATAACATTGCACAGCAAATAAAACACGGTGGATACTACAGAGTCAAAGACAATGATTCTTTTAAAATCCCGTTTGCGGACGAACATGTATCAGATTCGGATTCGCTTTCAATGACATAGGCTCAATCCGGTATATACCGTCTGCCATTCTCTATCGAAAACATGAACTTCTTACATCCTCTGTCCTACAAAGATCGGACATACTGAACAATTGTCGTCCTGTCATATTCTTCAACGGATATCCATCGTGCATAAGCCATCGGGCCGAACTGTCACAATTATCCATATGTCCTCACCTCCTTATATAATCTCTATTAACCTATATTTAACAATACCTTTTTCTACCGTTCCCGTCAAGCCATTTTTCCATAAAATCCGAACGAATAGAATGGTTACAATTTTGATCAAATGACATGGAACTATAAACCCCTACGATTTTGTTCCTTACACTCCATCGCATATTCAAGCAGAAAATCATGAAAATCCCTTACTAAAGGATTGCCAGTATATTGTTGATTATACGCAATAATTATATTTCGTTTACACTCCGGATTTCTAATCGGTAAAAATACCACATTTTCAGATAAATTTGCCTCTCCCCAGGAATATTCCGGCCAAAATCCCACGCCAAGTCCTGCACTGATCAGACTACGAACCGCTTCGAAATTCATACTTTCAAATACAATATTCGGACTAAATCCCGCTTCCAGACAAAACTGATCACAGATTTTTCTGATCGGTCTCGTATCTGCCATCATAATAAATCCTTCATCCGCCACTTCCATCAAATCAATTTCATCATAAAGCGCATATCTGGAAGAAGCCGGCACTGCCAGAAAGAAATTCTCTTCCAGCATCACCTGATTAACCGTTAGTTTTTTTCTTGGAAGCGTTGCCGTAATACACAAATCGTAATCCGTTGTAGACTGACTCTGCACAAACTGAAAATTAACGTCCGGATGTTTTGCTTTGTAAGCAATAATACAGTTCGTCACCAAAACGGAAGCTGCAAGTACATTCAAATGAATCGTCTGGTGTTGTTTACGGGAAGTCTCTGCCAGTTTCTTAGGCAGATTATCCAGACTCTTCATAATTGGTTTCAGTTCTTCCACCAATACTTTTCCGGAATCACTTAATGTAATCCCACCCTTTTTCCGGTCAAACAGCTTTACCCCAAGTTCTGCCTCCAGACGCTTGATCGACTGCGATAACGCCGGCTGCGCAATATGCAATGAATTGGCCGCTTTCGTAATATGCTCATATTTTGCTGCAACCAGAAAATATTGTAATTGTTGTAGTTCCATACCTTATCCCCATTTCTGTTCTTCTCACTGTTTGAAATCCAATTATTCATCAAGTTATATATTATTATAATTTTTATATTATCAAACGTCAAGTAAATGAAATCCTGTGAAAACATATATCATGTCCCGCAACGTACGCCTTCATTCATATTTCCATCCCCTCCAATGGATCAGATCCCATATCTGTCCAGATCCACTTTCCCGTTTTCCACTACGATTCCCTCTGCTTCCAGACGCTCTTTTTGTACATCCGGTCCTCCAAACGCAAACGCTCCGGAAAGTTCTCCCTTGCTATTCACAACCCTGTAACAGGGGATCGCATTCTCATCCGGATTCTTGTGGAGTGCGTTTCCAACCGCGCGACACATTCTCGGATTGCCCGCCATCTCCGCCACCTGCGCATAGGTTGCCACCTTACCGTATGGAATTCTCTTTACGGCTTCATAAATGCGTTTTGTGGGAGAATCTATCATAACTCTCTGTAATCATCTGTCTGATCTCTTTCTCCGGTATACTGCCATCCAAAATGATCGTATTCCAATGCTCCTTATTCTGATGATATCCGGGGATCACTGAATCGTATACATTGCGCCAGAAATCTCTCCACTCCGGATCTACCTTGACATTCAGATTGATATATCCATCTCGCTCATACGTCCAGAGAAATGCTTTTTTATTCTTTTTGTAACGTACCAACTGCCAATTCGGATCATGAAATGGTGCCTCCCGGTAAGTGTCCGGGAACGACAGACCAAATGCCAGCGCCTCTTCTCTCGTTGTCATATCCACATCCCCTATAAATAAAATAATAAGAAAAGTCCCATAAACACAAGGTTTACAGGACCTTCTTCTTTATCTTACGTTATTGATTTTTAAAATTAGCATACGCCCTGAGCGATCATTGCATCAACAACCTTCTTGAAGCCGGCGATATTGGCACCTGCTACATAGTTGCCTTCCAAACCGTACTCTTTTGCAGCGTCATCGATGTTGTGATAGATACCAACCATGATGTTCTTAAGCTTAGCATCAACCTCTTCAAATGACCATGAAAGTCTCTCTGAGTTCTGGCTCATCTCAAGAGCGGAAGTTGCAACACCACCTGCATTTGCAGCCTTACCACCAACG
>CAJOMI010000065.1 GCA_905235545.1 uncultured Lachnospiraceae bacterium
ATATGATGCGAAGACATTGAAAATGGATGATTCGATGCGGGTCATCGATTTTGTAAAAGAGACTGCGGAATTTGTCCGGACCACAGAGGGGATGGTTTCAGCATCCGCCATGTGTGAGCGCTTTCTATTTAATGCCGATATGCAGTATGCCCTGATCGGACGGCTGTCCGGCGGGGAGAAGAGAAGACTGTATCTTTTGAAAGTTCTGATGGAAGAGCCGAATGTCATTATACTGGATGAGCCGACCAATGATCTGGATATTCAGACGCTTCGCATTCTCGAGGATTATCTGGACAGTTTTGCCGGAATTGTGATAACCGTTTCGCATGACCGGTATTTTCTGGATCGTGTGATCAACCGGATCTTCGCATTTGAAAAGGATGGCACACTGTTTCAGAGTGAAGGCGGCTATTCGGATTATCTGGAACGTAAAAAGACGGATAAGACCGATGAAAAAGGCAGAAAAAACGATGCGGTAAAAGAGAAACCCACCGGCAAAAAATACGGTGCACCGAGAGAGAAAACAAAGCTCTCTTTTAAAGAGCAGAGAGAATATGACGGAATCGAAGAAGAGATTCAGGAATTGGAACAGCGCAGTGCCGAGTTAGAGGGTCTGATCGGAGAGGTGGCAACCGATTATACACGTCTTTTGGAATATACGAAAGAGAAGGAAGAAGTCGATGCCGCGATTGAACAGAAAATGGAGCGCTTCATTGAATTGCAGGAGATGGTGGATTCTTTCCAATCCAAGTCATGACCGAGGCTATGCGCAGGTAATATTGTGCTTTTTGAATGTTTCTATCACAAAGTCTGCAAATTCCCGCTCCAACTCCTTATCCATCGTGAAGATGCGATAGGAGACACCGCAGATGACATGCAGTTTGTTTTCCTGAAAAGTGATGTTCAAAAACAGCCCGTCGATGTCATTTGTATGTAAGGTGGAGCCGGTTGCGGAGAGAAGGGTAGAGGTTTCTTCACTGCTTATCTTTAAGACCACTTTGAGAAGAGAGGGTGTTTTTTTCCCTTTGATCAGGGTAAACACTTTCTCTTTTGCTATGTTCCATGGCAGATAGAGCTGGTCCCGGATATCAAGTTGTTCCGATTCTTCTTCCGTAAAAAATTCATGGTGTACATGCCCGTCCAAGGTATAGGTCATGTCTGTACGGATCTCGGCGGATACGAACGCACAGGAATCCAGTGTTTCGGTCTGAAACAGTAGTTGCATAAAAGGTTTGATATCCAGAATTTCTATTGTCTGCATGAATCTCCTCCTGACAGATTTTCTTTTTGTATTAATATTGTATCATGGAATCAGGAAAAAGCAATCGATCGACAGGATTTCTTTTGTAGTCCGGCAATGTCCGGCGTAACTTAATGACATTGCCACTCGGACGGTAACAATTTGTTTTATCATTCTGCAAAATCCCCTTGTTATTTTTGGATAAATTAGGTAAAATATAGTGGTTAATGTTTATCTTGCAATGTCATTAAGTTAAGCCGGACGTTGCCGGACATGATATATGTTTTCCATTTCGGGCACGCTTTCGCTTAACTTTAAACGCAACGGTACTAAACTTATGACTCCTGCGGTCGTCATTCGTTAAGTGCCGGCGTTCGCAGATAGCCCTGCATGGTAGAACATATATCATGTCCGGCAACTGTGTATTGACGATTCTTTAACTTAATGACATTGGTTTATCTTGTATAACATTATAATTAAGAAAGGACATGCAGAATGAAATGAAGAAGTTGAGAAAATTGAGCGGTATCCTTTTGGCTGCCGTGTTGGTTATGAGTCTTATTGGATGTGGAGAAAAAACAGAGAGCGGATCAACGGTTGCCGATGAGCGCGCTGTGACAAAAGAGGAAGATAAAAGTACGTCAGAAGCAGAAAATGCCGCCAAGCAAGAGGATACGACGGAGCAGGAGAATGTTGCCAAGCAAGAGGATACAACGGAGCAGGAAAATACACAGGAACCGGTTGGCGTACACCATGCTGTGATCACAGTGAAGGAGTACGGAACGATCAAGGTGGAGTTGGACGGAGATACGGCACCGATTACGGTTACCAATTTCATGAATTTAGCAAATGAGGGGTTTTATAATGGATTGACTTTTCATCGAATTATAGATGGGTTTATGATTCAGGGCGGTGATCCCCTTGGAAATGGAACCGGAGGTTCCGATCAAACGATTAAAGGAGAATTTGCGGAGAATGGAGTGGAGAACAATATATCCCACAAAAAAGGGGTAATTTCCATGGCCAGAGCACAGGATCCGGACAGTGCAAGTTCACAGTTTTTTATCATGGTGGAGGATTGTGATTATCTGGATGGACAGTATGCAGCTTTCGGACGCGTGACAGAGGGATTGGATGTTGTGCTTCAGATTGCAAAGGATGCCAAACCGGTAGACGGTAACGGGACGATTCCGCAGGAGGAACAGCCGGTTATAGAAAGTATTGTAATTGAAGATTAGATCATAGAATAAGAAAAGGGAGAATATTATGACAGATTATAGGAATGTAAGAAAGAAAACAGCTGTTATAAAGAAGTTGTCTGTATGGATGGGAATATGGATGATCGCTCTGTTTTTCCTGACGAATCCGTTTTCAGGGTGTAAGGAAGTGCAGGCGGCACAGACGGATCTGGAGAATATGAGAGGGGTATGGATTGCTTATGTGGATTATGCGAATCTGGGACTTTATAATAAGTCAGAGGCTACATTTACCAGAAATGCGGACAAGATATTTAAGCAGTTAAAGAAGGATAAGATCAATACAGTGTTCTTTCATGTCGTTCCGTATGATGATGCAATCTATCCGAGTGAATATCTGGGATGGAGTAAGAAGATGTTTAAAAAGGAACCGGCGTATGATCCGTTGGAAATATTGATTGAGACATCACATAAATATGGTATTTCGTTCCATGCGTGGATCAATCCGTATCGCAAGTCATCGGGCAAGAGTTACAATCCGGGGAAAGCGGCATCGACCAAACGCATTGTGAATATAGTAGAAGAGATCGTGACGAATTATGATGTTGATGGAATTCATTTTGATGATTATTTCTATCCGGAAAACGGACAGTTCAAAAAGGTATCCGTTTCGAAGAGAAAAAAGAATGTCAATAAGATGGTAAAAACAGTTTATCAAACTGTGAAACAGATAAATCCGGATGTCGTGTTTGGAATCAGTCCGGCAGGAAATCTTCAATACGCCAGGTCGATCGGATGTGATCTGGAGACATGGCTTAGCCAAAGCGGATATGTAGACTATATTGTCCCACAGATTTACTGGACGGATGACTATAAGTTAAATGGGAAAAAATATAAAATGTATACAAATCGTCTGAACGAATGGATAGCCATCAATCAGAATGAGACACCGATGATGATCGGACTGGCTCTCTATCAATCCGGAACAAGATCAAGGGTTGATAAAGGATGGTCCAAACGATCCAATAATATTGTGAAACAGATCAAACAGCAGAAAAAAGCAGGATGTCAGGGCTTTGTTTTGTTTAGCGGAACTTATATGACAAACCGTTCTGCGAGAAAAGAAATGAAGAATTACAGAAAATATATTAAGACAGAGTAGAATGACAGGTTATGAACCGGCTAATTGCGAAACTCCTTATAAAACTTGAATCTATTGTGCACAATGGAAAAGCTGTAAATCAGAGTTTCGCAATTAGCCGGAATATGAATTTGTGAAAGGAGATACCGGAGCATGCTATATCAGTTATTGAAATTTCAATATACCGGACAAAGCTTATTTTATATTATTCTAATTACCTTCCTGATAACGATTGTTGCGATTCAGGCAACGAAGAACATTTTGCCTCAAGATGGTGGAAGAGCATTTGCGGTGAATGGAGAGTTGTCAAAAGGAAAACCGAGAGGTGTGGGAATTGTATTCATCATCTGTTATGTGGTGATGAGTCTTTTATATGTTCCGTTGAATCGTGAGTATATGATTTACACTATATTATTGGTTGCCTCCATGTTGAGCGGTTTTTTGGATGACCGGTCAGAAATTCCATGGGGTGGATTAAAAAAAGGGCTCATTGATCTCGCGATTGCATTGATGGCAGCAATTACTTTTGTGAATTATAATACAGAGCATATAGGACTGCAATTTCAGAATAAATTTTTCTCCATTCCGGTTGTGGTATACGTTATTCTGGCAGTTATTCTGTTCTGGGCATCGATTAACGTGACGAACTGCTCCGATGGTGTTGACGGCTTGTGTGGAAGCCTTGGAGTCGTCACCCTGCTCACTTTTTATTGTGTTTTTTCCAAACAGCATTGCGAATATGGAGTGTATGCACTGATGATGATAGCATGTCTGCTGGGTTATTTGTGGTTTAATATGTCACCGAGTAAAGTGCTGATGGGTGATGCGGGTTCAAGAGCATTGGGATTTTTTATCGGTGTGTTGGCACTTAAGTCCTATAATCCGTTGCTTTATCTTCTGGCGGCATTTATGTTTATCCTTGATGGAGGATTGGGTCTGATCAAGGTTTCACTGATTCGCGTGTGTAAGATACATATCATGAAGAATATCCGTACTCCGATTCATGATCATGCGAGAAAGAACCTGCGCTGGTCGGATACACAGGTTGTATTTCGCTTTGTGGTGATTCAGCTGATCGCCTCGTCCATCATATTCTTTTGTTATTTTTAACTATTCAGAGCCATGCAGAAAACAGATGGCTCTGTTTTCGTTTCTGAGTAATTTATACATAGGTAATTGCGAAACTCCAATTTACATCTTTTATACTCATTAAGTACCAACGCCTGCGCCAAGGTCTGCTCATGGAATCTATATAATATGCACAATCGATTCCGGTATAATAAGGAGTTTCGCAATCACCTATACTTTATATATAGTAGGAGGAAATTATCATGGAAAAATTATTCCCAATACTGGAAGAAGGCGTTACAGCTTCACATACGATTGCATTTATGAAGCGTGAATTTTTAAATGCTCAGTATGAGGAATTAAATCTTGAGAACGAATGGAATTTGCAGGAAAATGGGAAATATTATGTAAACTTATACGGAACCAACGGTCTCGCGTTTCGTCTGGGAAAGAAAAAGAAGGGGAAGCCGGTCTTTCGGGTTGCCATGGCACACAGTGATTATCCCAATTTTCAGATCAAGCCGAATCCGGAGATGAAAGGGCAGTATGTGACCAGATTGAATGTGGAGATCTACGGAGGTATGTATCAGAAATCGTGGCTTGACAGACCGTTAGGTGTGGCAGGAAAAGTGATAGTAGCGGGAGAAGATGCATTCCGGCCAAATGTGTTATTATATCGAAGCACCCGTCCGCTATGTATTATTCCCAGCCTTGCAATCCATCTGGAACGGGAACTCAATAAAAAGGGAGCACTTGACACCGCAAAGGAGTTGGTTCCGATTGCAGCCCTGTCGGAGCAAGGAGATCTGATCGGGGAGATTGCAAAGGAGCTTGGAATCAGGGAAGAATCGATTCTGGATTATGAACTGTCGCTGTTTAACATGGACCGGCCGGTGGTTGCGGGCTTAGATGCATCCATGATCGCTTCCCCGAGGCTTGATAATCTGACATCGGTGGCGGGAATCATAGAGGCCATGCAGCGTGCGGATCAAATTCCGGAGGACACGGTGGATGTTGCCATGGTATTTGACAACGAAGAGGTGGGTAGTCTGTCCAAACAGGGCGCAGACAGTGCATTGTTTTCCATTGTGCTTGATAAAATCGGTCGCTCGTATGGGAAGGGAGACTTTCGGATGAGTGATGCAGTCACCCAAAGTTTTTTGCTCTCGGTGGATGTCGCCCAGGGACATCATCCGAACTATGAAGAAAAGAGTGATGCAACCAATAAGGCATATTTGGGAAAAGGTCTTTCCATCAAGCGTAGTATCGGTCAGAAATACGGAACGACAGCGGAGAGCTCCGCAACTGTGAAACAACTCTGTGAGCGGTCAGGGATTCCGTATACAATTGCAATCAATAAGACAGGCATACCGGGTGGAAGTACATTGGGTCCCATCGTGACATCCCATCTACCGTTCCCGTGTGCGGACATTGGCATGCCGATTCTCGCCATGCATTCCGCTTCAGAGCTTGGAGCAACAGCAGACTATGAGGCGCTGAGAAAGTTGTTGATTCAGTTTTATACAGCATTTTGATGCAAAAATGGAAAATATATATCATCTACGGTTTAAACAAACATTATTGCCAGTGAATAGTGCCGGATTATTTGCATATACTATCTGCATTCAATAGAAATTCCAAACGGAGTTGACAGCGGAATACGAAATGCTGTCACCCGACGGTTATATGGAGGTAGAAAATGAAAGCAGTGGTAGACAAAGAGGGATGCATTAGTTGTGGACTTTGTGTGAGCACCTGTCCTGAGGTGTTTGATTTTGATGAAGAAGGATTGGCAGAGGCGAGTGGCAAATTGACCGATTCTAATTTTGCTGCGGCGGAGTCTGCGAGATCTTCCTGTCCGGTGGAAGTCATCAGTATTGTGGCAGAATAACATAAGTTCAGCGGGAAGCAAGACATGAGAGAACTTTTTGTGGAGAATGGCAACGAGACAGGGAGGAAAAAGACCGGTCATTTCTTTGCTTGGATGTTGTTGTGGTTGGGAATAAGCGGACTTTTATTATATCGGATCGATCGGCTGGAAAAGCAGATTTATAGTGAATCAGAAAAAGGAGAATCGATACAAGCGGTTTTAAGGAACGAAAATGGATTCCATCCGGTATCGACTGAGGTGGAAAGTGATGACACCGGAAAGGGAAAAAAACGGGTATATCTCACCTTTGATGACGGACCATCCATCTATACGGATGAAATTCTGGACATTTTAGATCGGAATGGAGTGAAGGCAACCTTTTTTGTGATCGGACGGGAAGAAGAATTTTATGATGCATATCGAAGAATTGTGCGAGAAGGGCATTCCATCGGACTGCACTCGTATACACATGATTATCAGAAATTTTATGCTTCGGAGGATGCCTTTGGTGAGGAACTTACCCGGTTAAATGATCTGCTCTGTGAATTGACCGGGACGAGGACAAATCTGTTTCGCTTTCCGGGAGGCAGTTCCAATCGTGTTGCCCCATTGCCCATTGAGACATATATTGCCTATCTCAATGAGCATGGTATCAATTATTATGATTGGAATGCGTTAAACGGGGACGCTGTGACTTATGGTTTATCGCCGGAACAGCTTGTAAGGAATATTATGCATGACGTTTCAAAAAATGAGGACAGCATCGTTTTGATGCATGATTTAAAGACGACTCACGCTACGGTGGAATCCCTGCAGCCTTTGATCGACACCTTGAAGCAACAGGGGTATGAGATTCTACCGATTGATGCCAATACTCCGCTGATCCAGCATGTATCCTGCAATTCATTGGAAGAATGATGCCTGTCGGGGTTCTGCGTGTATGCAGAAAGTTTATATGATAAAAAAATACATGGACTTTTTGGGGCAAATAAGATAAACTATTCCTATTCTATACTATGTATTGAATGTTCTGATCGCTGGACGCCTCGTCGTCCTTGGCATGGTCTTTTTACATCCGGTTCTTGTGGCTCTAAAGAAACCGGATCAGATCATTGACCAGACTGACTGTTATCTGCGGATAATATAGTATATTAAAAAAGGAGAAATACAAAGGATGAACAGAATGATAAAGTGGTTTGTGCGGTTGATTGATGTGCTTGTTATTTGCTGTCTTTCAAATTACATATCACTTAGAGAGATTGGATGTGGAAATATATTTTTACTTTGTCTTATGATATTGCTTTTTTTGTGGCTGAATATCGACCCGTCGATTGCAAATCATAAGATTGAAGATTGCGAATCTGCGGAAACGGATGCGAACTTTTGATGCTGTTTTGTATTACGACCAGTGTTTCTGTCGTGTATTCGATACTTGGCTTTTGCGGTGTTTTATCACTGCCTTCACTAGGAGAAGAACCGAAAATGTGGCTGTTCAACGCTCTGCTCATTTTTGGGATTGAGGTGATCGTGTTCTGGAATGGAATTATCAGAGTCTATCTGACATCGGAGCAGCTTGGAATCCGTTGGAGAGTGATCGGCATCCTGTGCGGTTGGATACCGATCGCCCATCTGATCGCACTTGGCATCATTATCAAAACGGTATCTGCGGAAGTTCAATTTGAAAATGATAAGATATTGCTCAATCGCGCCCGTCATGCCGAACAGATCTGCGCAACAAAATATCCGATTCTTCTGGTTCACGGGGTATTTTTCAGAGACTTTCGCTATCTGAATTACTGGGGAAGAATTCCCAAACAGTTAGAGGAGAATGGGGCCGTAATCTATTATGGGCAACAGCAGTCGGCAAGTTCCGTAGAGTCCTGTGGTAAGGAGCTTGGAGAGCGTATTCTACAGATTGTGAAGGAGACCGGATGTGAGAAGGTGAATATCATCGGACATTCAAGGGAGGACTGGATAGCAGATATGCGGCTTCTTTGCCGGAGGTTGCCCCGCACATTGCTTCCATAACCACCATCAATACACCGCACAGAGGATGCGAATTTGCGGATTATCTATTGGGAAAGATTCCGGAAAAACAGAAACAGCATCTGGCATCCGCTTACAACAAAACCCTTCGAAAACTGGGAGATCACGATCCTGACTTTATAGAGGCGGTGACGGATCTCACTTCCGAATCCTGCAAAAAGCGCAATGAGGTTTTAAAAGATACGCCGGGCATTTTGTATCAAAGTTTCGGTTCGAAGTTAAAGCGTGCAACCGGTGGAAGATTCCCGTTGAATTTCAGCTATCCTTTGGTACATTATTTTGACGGTGCCAATGATGGACTGGTCGGTGAGAGTTCATTTCCTTGGGGAGAAACGTTTCAGTTTCTGGAGCCAAAAGGAAATAGAGGAATTTCTCACGGAGATATCATTGATTTAAACCGGGAGAATATTGCCGGATTTGATGTGAGAGAGTTTTATGTACAGCTGGTAAGCGATCTCAAAAAGAGAGGATACTGAAAAAATATAGAAGAATGATATTGCACCCTGACATTGTTTTAAAAAAAAGACAAGAAAGTCAAAAAAAATACTATTTTTTGGTTGAAAATAGCCAAAAAAAAGATACAATAGAAGTAGTGGAATTTTTTGAATGGAGGGTAAAAGAATGTTTGGGTTTGGACAATTAATTGATATTTTAAAAAAGAATCCGAAAAAAATCGTATTGACAGAAGGCAATGATGCACGTATTTTGGAAGCTTCTTCCAGATTGCTGGCCAGTAATTTCTTACATCCGATCCTGATCGGAGATCCGGAGGAGATATATCAGGTAGCAGAGGACAGTGGTTTCAATATCAGAGGATCGGAGATCATCAATCCCAAAGATTTTCCGGATATGGACAAGATGGTGGAGGAGTTCTGTGAGATTCGCAAGAGCAAAGGTGTGACGGAGGCACAGGCGAGAGAGTATCTGTTGCAGAACAATTATTTTGGAACCATGTTGGTGAAGATGGGTTATGCGGATGCACTTTTGGGTGGAGCTACATATTCTACGGCAGATACGGTAAGACCGGCGTTACAGCTGATCAAGACCAAACCGCAGAACAATATCGTATCGTCCTGCTTTATTTTGGTAAGACCGTCCGCAACCGGTGATAATGAAGTCCTTGCGATGGGAGATTGTTCCATCAACATCAAACCGAGCGAGGATGACCTGGTAGAGATTGCGGAAGAGACGATCCGGTGTGCAAGGATTTTCGGAGTGGATCCGAAAGTTGCATTTCTCAGTTATTCGACAGACGGTTCCGGAAAGGGAGAAGACGTGGATAAGATGCGGCATGCGGCACAGAAGACCAAACTTCGTTGCCCGGATGTCCCGATCGAGGGAGAGATTCAGTTTGATGCAGCCGTTTCTCCAAGGGTTTCCCAGAAGAAGTGCCCGGATTCCGTTGTGGGCGGACACGCCAATACCTTTATCTTCCCTGACATCAATGCCGGTAACATCGGCTATAAGATCGCACAGAGAATGGGTAATTTCCAGGCGTACGGACCGATTCTGTTAGGACTCAATTCACCGATCAATGACCTTTCCAGAGGTTGTACCGCTGCAGAGGTTTACTCTATGGCGATCATTACGGCAGCACTCGCATAAGGTTTAAGCTTGATATAAAAGCAGGAGAAGGATAAAATATAATATCAGAGGAGAGTTTATATGGCGTATAACGAATCATCAGAGAATTATTTGGAAACAATTCTGATTTTGAGTGGGAAACTTCCGGTAGTCCGCTCAGTTGATGTTGCAACAGAGCTTGGATTTAAAAAATCCAGTGTCAGTATTGCGATGAAGAATTTGCGGGAGAAACAGATGATAACGGTTTCGGATGCCGGATATATTTATCTGACGGAAGCGGGGCGTGCTACAGCAGAGATGATATATGAAAGACATCAGTTCTTTTCTTCCTGGCTAATGAGCCTTGGTGTGGATGAGAAGACCGCGACAGAGGATGCATGTAAGATGGAGCATGTGATCAGCAAGGAGAGTTTTGAAGCCATCAAGAACAATATTCAATTTGCAAACACGGGTAAATAATGGGTGAGTGTTGTGGATTAAGACATTTTTTTCACGGATATTTTATCGTTTTGCATCAATTTCAGCATGTGAACAAAAGCCACAGGCAGAGTTAGTTTCTGCGGTGGCTTTTTCTTTATTCGTTTCCTATATGGTGGAGTTTCAGGATAAAGTGTGATAGAATAAGGAATATTATTTGCATACATTTAAATTTCAGAGATAGAAAGAGGAAGTTTTACAATGAAGAGAATTTCAATCGGAATCCTTGCTCATGTAGACGCTGGCAAGACCACTTTATCGGAGAGCATGCTATATGAAAGCGGTATGATAAGGGAACTTGGCAGAGTGGATAAACAGGATGCATTTCTGGATACAGAGGAGTTGGAACGTGCGAGGGGAATCACTATTTTTTCAAAACAGGCTTTGATCCGGTATGAGGATACCACATTTACACTTCTGGATACACCGGGTCACGTGGATTTTTCGGCGGAAATGGAGAGGACACTCTGGGTGATGGACTATGCCATATTGGTCATAAGCGGTGCGGACGGCATTCAGGGACATACGCTGACACTGTGGCGATTACTGGAACGGTATCAGATACCGGTCTTTTTGTTTGTCAACAAGATGGATCAGCTCGGCGAAGAAGCTAAAAAAAGAGATGAGGAAGCAAGAGAAGCTATATATAACGGAATAAAAGAAGAATTCGGAGAGCGTGTCGTCCGCTTTGACAGACAGGAAGATGAGTCGTTTTTCGAACAGATCGCCGTGTGCGATGAAGCGCTTTTGGAACGCTATCTGGAAGGGGATGCCATAAGAGAAGAGGACATCCGGACGTTGATTAAAGAGCGCAAGGTGGTTCCGTGTTATTTCGGTTCGGCGCTTAAATTATATGACATTAATGCCTTTATGGAGGGACTGCGCCGCTATACCGGTCAGCCGGAGGATGCAGGAACATTTGGTGCCAAGGTGTTCAAGATCGCGAGAGATCCCCAGGGAAACCGATTGACCTATGCGAAGATCACGGGCGGAAGTTTGAAGGTAAGAGACAGCATTTCGGGTGCAGAGACAGGACATCATTTCAAAGCAGAAGATGTGGAAGAAAAGGGAAACGCCGGTTGGGAAGAGAAGGTAAACCAGATCCGGGTCCGGGTCTATTCCGGCGAGAAGTTTGAAACGGTGTCTGAGGCCACCTGCGGAATGGTGTGTGCCTTTACCGGACTTACGAGGACCTATCCGGGAGAAGGACTTGGAGTTCAGGAGGATGCAGCACTTCCGGTGTTGGAACCGGTACTTCATTATACAGTGGAAGTGCCGGAGGATATGGATACCACACGGATGCTTTCCATGCTCCGGCAATTAGAGGAAGAAGAACCGGAACTTCAGATCGTCTGGCAGGAGGAGACGGACTCGATTGAGGTCAAACTCATGGGGGAAGTACAGATTGAGGTACTGAAAAAACGGATATGGGACCGGTTTGGTGTGGAAGTCGGGTTTGGAATGGGAAATATCGTATACAAAGAGACGATCACGGATACGGTAGAGGGCGTTGGTCATTTTGAGCCGCTTCGACACTATGCGGAGGTACATCTGATCATGGAGCCCGGAGAGAAGGGAAGCGGTATGCAGTTTCTTGCGGATTGCAGTGAGGATATTCTGGATCGCAATTGGCAAAGACTCATTCTCACCCATCTCGAGGAGAAGGAACATCTCGGTGTGCTGACGGGTTCTCCACTCACGGATATCCGGATCACGGTCGCTTCCGGAAGAGCGCATTTGAAACACACCGAGGGAGGAGATTTCAGACAGGCAACTTATCGGGCGGTCCGACAGGGCTTGATGCAGGCGGAGAGCGTATTGCTCGAACCGTATTATTCGTTTCGCCTAGAAGTGCCGGCAGAAAATATCGGACGAGCCATGACGGATATTGAGAATATGTGCGGACATTTTGAACCGCCGGTTCTGGATGCCGGAAAAGGGGTTCTCTGCGGAAGTGTGCCGGTGGCCACCATGCGGGATTATCAGATCACCATGAATGCCTACACGAAGGGAAAAGGTTCCCTGTTCTGCACTCTGGAGGGATATGGTCCCTGTCATAATGCAGAGGAAGTGATCACCGCCGCACACTATGATCCGGATCAGGATGTGGCAAACCCGTCTTCCTCAGTCTTTTGTGCACACGGAGCTGGATTTATCGTTCCGTGGGAAGAGGTGCCGGATCATATGCATGTGGAAAGTGTTCTTTTAGATCGGGATGCTACACGATCACAAATAGAAAAAACGGAAGATATGCGGGTACAAAAGGTGGGGCCGGTGGACGATTTCATCGATGAGGAGCAGATTGAGGAGATTATCAACCGGACCTCTCACGCGAATGAAAAGGGGTCCAAACGCCCGTATAAAAAACAAAAGCCCCAACTCTATACTCCTTATAAAGGGCAAAAGAAACCGGCTTCAAAAGAAAAATATATGATCGTGGACGGTTATAATATCGTACATGCATGGGATGAATTAAAAGAACTTCTGCCGGATAATCTCGATGGGGCAAGAACCCGGCTCATGGATATACTTTGTGATTATCAGGCAATGGTAAAATGTGAATTGATCCTTGTCTTTGACGCATACAGGGTAAAGGGCAATATCGGCGAAATGTTCGATTACCACAATATCCATATCGTCTATACGAAAGAGGCGGAGACTGCGGATACCTATATTGAAAAATTGACGCATAAGATCGCACGGGATTATCCCGTGACGGTCGCCACGTCCGACGGTCTGATCCAGCTCATTACCAGAGGACAGAACTGCGTCGTGATGTCGGCGCGGGACCTCAAGGAAGAGATTACAAGGGTGAAGGATAGCCTACAGGAATATCTGCAGGAATAACGCCTATCCGAGTTTGCAGACATCTATTTGAGGGCTTGATAAAGCCTGGCAATGGGAAGCCCGACTACATTGTTGTAATCACCGTCAATCTTCTTGACATGAACGGCAAACGGTCCCTGGATTCCGTAAGCACCGGCCTTATCCATTGGATCGTTGGTCGCGATATAAGCGCGGAGCTCTTCGTCGCTGATCGGGTAGAAAGTGACATCCGTTTTCTCGTGGAAGAGAGTGGCAGTCTTGGTACCGTTGATTCGCCGGATGATGGCAAGACCGGTGTAGACCTGATGGGTCCGGTCGGACAGCATTTTCAACATATCAAATGCCTCCAGTTTATCGGAGGGTTTGCCAAGAATTTCCCCGTCGTAATATACGATGGTGTCAGCACCGATCACCATGTAATTCGATTCGGCATACTCTTGTTTCAGACGTTTATACACATCGTCTGCTTTCTGAAATGCCAGATCTTCTGCAATTTCAGACGGCGTATCCCCCTGAATGACCTCTTCCACGGAGGAGGGCATGGCTGTAAAGGAGAATCCGGCCTGTGTCAACAGTTCGGAGCGCCTCGGAGAGGCAGAAGCTAAAAAAATTGGAATATTATTCATTGCAGTGTCCTTTCTGATTTATTATATTTATCTTACAACAGGACGGAATAGCTTGCAAGGATGGATTTTCAATGATACAATACATTCGTTGTAATAAGGAGAGTAGAAAATGGGAAAGAAGATCACCGTGCTTGCGATATTATTGATGCTCGCGGTACTTGCCGTATTTGGATATGTATTGATACCGGGCGTTCGGGAGAAAGCTGCCTCTTATACGGAAGAAGATTTCAAGGAAGATAATATTTATACCGATATCAGCGATGTTTCCGAACGGTTACAGGAAGAGATCGAAAAGGGTTCGGATTCTTTCGTGGTTTACATAAAAGATATGGCAATAGAAGATCTGAGTGAACTGAATTCCCCGTTAGATGGTATCTGGGGAAGCGGTTCGTCCTATCAACAGATAGGTCGTGTAGGGGATAACTACAAAAAGATTAAGATCACGATTGAAAAGTCGAGCAATTATTATGCGGTGCAGGCGTATTTGCAAGGTACACCGATTCCGGAGTCGGATGAGCGGGCAAAACGGTTATATGATGTCATAGTAAAGATTATGAGCAGTTTCGTGACTGCGGAAATGTCGGATTATGAGAAGGAAGTGGCATTGCATGATTATCTGGTTCGTCATTGTACGTATAGCGAAGCTGAAGACTGGCCGTCTGAGAGTGATGTTTTCCGGGCGTATGGAGCTTTGGTGAACGGAGAGGCCGTCTGTAACGGATATGCGGAGGCTTTGCAGATTCTGTTTACCTGTGCCGGCATTTCTTCAAAATTTGTAATAGGAATGGCAGGAGATGTGGAACATGCATGGAATCTTGTAGAATTGGATGGAAAATGGTATCATTTAGACGCGACTTGGGATGATCCGTTGCCGGATCAGGGTGAAACAGTGATTCATACGTATGTGAATCTGTCAGATGAGGAGATTTCGGTTGCTCATACATGGAACAGGGAAGATTATCCGAAGGCAGAGAGTGAGGATATGAATTATTATAGAAAGACCAATACATATTTTCAAAGTTTTGAGGAATACAAGGAGCAGGCGTATGATGCGTTGATTCGAAATGGACAGCAATATTACGAAGCTGCAGTTGTGACAGAACCGGTGCAGGATGCAGATATGCAATTTCTGTTTGAGGGAGAATCGGTATATAACAGTGCAAGTTGGAAATGTTATGACGAGTCCGGGTATAAGGTTCTGATCGTAGGTGTCGGAAACGAAGGGTATTGAGTAAATGTGTTATATTGAGGGCTGTTATTGCACAATGGTTTGTGCCGGCCCGGCAAGGAGAATAAGATGACGAAAAGTGAATTTTTAATGGAATTGAAACAGTTGCTTTCCAATGAGGTTTCGCCGGATGTTCTGATGGATACCTACCGGTATTATGACGGATATATTGATGAGCAGATACGCAGTGGCCTGTCGGAAGAGGAGGTCATGGAACAACTTGGCAAACCGAATCTGATTGCCAGATCGGTGATTGCCGCGCAACAGGGAAACCGGGCGGCGGATCTGGAATATACGGAAGATGGAAAAACCAGAAAGATCCACCGTGTTAATATGTTTGAAGAGAAGCCAAAGAAAGAAAAAAAGGAATTTAAATTTGATTTTCATGCATGGTATGCAAAAGTGCTTCTTATACTGGTTGCAGTTTTGCTTCTGGTGTTGGTATTTGCAATCGTGTTGGGGATTCTTACGGTTTTGCTTCCAATCGTGCTTCCGATATTGTTGGTCATTGGTCTGATTTATCTGATCTGCAAATTGGTGAACAGTTGAGAAGGTTTGGAAACTGTGTATTGGTGGATTCTTAGGTAAATGTCATGATGTCGAGAGGCTTTTGAATTTGCGAAAGGGGTGATGTATAGGGAAAGTATAAGATTATAGATAAGAGTTATTTGACTTTCAAGATG
>CAJOMI010000066.1 GCA_905235545.1 uncultured Lachnospiraceae bacterium
ATGAATCGTCTGCGGATTATACAGATGCTCTTCTTTTCCACTTCTGAATTTATGGCTGCCGCTGCTTTCCAATGCAAGGTTCATATCCAGGCCAAGCGGGTCAAATGCCATGGTATGAAGATCATCCACCTGTTTCTCAATATCCTTGATATCAATTCCCTCTATCCGGCTGACGGTATTCGTGAAATACTTATCCACAACTGCTTTATTGATACCGATTGCCTCAAAGATCTGGGAACTCTGGTAAGACTGGATCGTGGAGATACCCATTTTGGATGCAATCTTTACTATCCCGTGAATGATGGCAGAATTGTAGTCATTTACCGCTGCGTAGTAATCTTTGTCTAAACGATTGGTTTCGATCAGCTCTCTTATGGTTTCCTGTGCCAGATACGGGTTGATCGCAGATGCGCCATAACCAAGCAGTGTTGCAAAATGATGTACACATCTCGGCTCCGCACTCTCCAGGATCAGTGAAACCGATGTCTTTTTCTTGGTCTTTACAAGATGCTGTGACATGGCTGACACGGCAAGCAGAGACGGGATTGCCACGTGGTTCTCATCCACACCGCGGTCGGTCAGGATCAGGATATTGACGCCATCCCGATATAACCGGTCTGCTTCCACAAACAAACGCTCAATCGCTTTTTCCAAAGAAGTGTTCTTGTAATAAGTAATCGGAACCTCGCCTACCTTAAGACCTTCCACGTTCATATTACGGATTTTCAAAAGATCCAGATTGGTCAGAATCGGATCCGTGATCTTGAGCATTCGGCAGTTCTCCTGTTTCTCTTCCAATATGTTACCGCCGGCTCCGAGATATACAGAGGTACTTGTCACAACCTCCTCGCGGATTGCATCGATCGGCGGATTCGTAACCTGAGCAAACAACTGTTTAAAATAATTGAACAGCGGCTGTTTCTTGTCAGACAATACAGCAAGCGGAGAATCGGTACCCATTGCCTGTATTGCTTCGGTGCCGTTCTTTGCCATCGGAAGGATCGTATTGAGATCCTCATAAGTATATCCAAAAGCCCTCTGCAGTTTTTCCCGCTCTTCTTTTGAAAATTCCTCTACCTTCTTATTCGGAATCTTCAGGTCTTTCAGATAAACAAGGTTGGAATCCAACCACTCGCCGTATGGCTGTGCGCCGGCATACTGCTCTTTTAATTCTTCATCCGAGATCAGTTTTCCCTGTACCGTATCCACAAGCAACATCTTACCCGGATGCAGGCGCTCCTTGATCACAACATGACTCGGATCAATATCCAATACACCGACTTCCGAAGAAAGGATCAGATTGTCGTCGTCGGTGATCATATATCTGGAAGGTCTTAAACCGTTTCGATCCAGCACAGCACCCATGATATCACCATCGGTAAACAATATAGAAGCAGGACCATCCCACGGCTCCATCATCGTCGCGTAATACTGATAAAAGTCCTTCTTCTTCTGACTCATGTAGCGATTGTTCTCCCAAGGCTCAGGGATAGTGATCATGACTGCCAATGGGAGTGGCATACCGCTCATCATCAGAAATTCCAAAGTGTTATCCAGTCTTGCGGAATCGGATCCATCCGGATCGACTACCGGTGTCAGTTTGTGCATCTCCCCTGTAAAATGATCGGATTCCATGGACTCTTCTCTCGCATGCATCTTATCCGCATTGCCCCGGATCGTATTGATCTCTCCATTGTGTACCAGATAGCGATACGGATGTGCTCTAAGCCAGCTCGGAGTTGTGTTCGTAGAGAATCTGGAATGCACCAGTGCAATGGCAGACTCATAATCCTCATCCTGCAGATCCTCAAAGAATAATCTTAACTCATCGACCAGAAACATACCTTTATATACAATTGTTCTGGAAGAAAGCGAGACAACATAAGAATCATCATTCGATTGTTCAAACACTCTTCTTACTATGTAGAGTTTACGATCAAAATCAAGTCCCTTATCTACTTCCTGCGGTCGTTTTACAAACGCCTGCATGATACACGGCATCACATCTACAGCCTTTTTTCCAAGGATTTCCGGTCTGGTCGGAACTTCTCTCCAACATAGAAATTCCATTCCTTCCTTCTTCACTATAACCTCAAACATCTTCTTTGCCTGATTCCGTTTCAATTCATCCTGAGGGAAGAAAAACATACCGATACCATAGTCTCTCTCATCTCCCAGCGAAACGCCAAGTGGCGAGACAGCCTTTTGAAAGAATTTATGAGAGATTTGTAAGAGAATACCTACTCCGTCTCCGGTCTTTCCCTCAGCATCTTTTCCGGCTCTGTGTTCCAGTTTTTCTACAATCTGTAATGCATTCGTAACGGTTTCATGACTTTTTCTTCCTTTGATATTCACAACTGCACCAATTCCACAGTTGTCATGTTCAAATTCAGAATGGTAAAGTCCAACTTCACGCTTTACTGATTCATCAAATTCTTGCTCCATTGTCCTCTTTCCTTTCTTTTGCATTATAATCATAATACAAATATTATACTATATAACTTTTCAATTATATAATAATGTGAATATTATGTTGTAAACATTCATATTATCACTTCTGTTATAATATACACTTTCGAATCATTTGTAAATAGAAAAAAAACGACGAATTGTCATTTTGTTTGACAATTCGTCGTTTTTTAATAATATATCATTATCTTATGCGGTTTTTGATATATTCTTATGCTTGAGACATTTGTACATTGGGACAATCCATGTTCTACTTAAACGCCGGATCTGTAGGATCCCATGTATGACTCGGGCTTAATTTAGTTATAGTAGGCTTATCAAACGGCCCCGGGTCTTTCTTTTTATTGTAGATAACAACCTTGGTTCCTGTTTTGCAATTATCATATATCCACTTTGCATCGCCTGCACGTAAGCGAACACATCCATGTGACGCCATCGTACCTAACTTATTATATGCAGCAACATTCAATGTCTTATTGTCATTGTATTGATCATAATATACGGAATGAAATAAAATATTTCCTGTGATCTGGGTCGTCCATTGTCCCCAACATGGCCCAAAAAGTTCATTCCAACGATGCTTTATTCCTGTGTGAAAGGTACCTGTAGGCGTATCTTTCCCCGGAGAGCAGATAAATGCTACCACCGGTATCGTATAACCCTTAATACCATCTTTTGCATAGACCGTAACACAACAAGCTGTACGATTTACTTTGATCACATAGGAGGATTGCTTTTTTATTTTTTTGCGAACATCCTGCTGCAACTCACCTTTTTTATTGAAATAATATTTATATTTACCGACATAATTCCATCCGGTAAGACCGGCGTATGTCTTCTTCGAAAAATAATGTCTCTTTCCCTTTTCGTCACGATACCATCCGGATTTCAGCTTATAATCTTTATCAAAAAAGTAATATTTCTTATCTACTTTATGAAGTCCTGTCTCCTCATACCGTTCACCGTTGCTCGCCTGAAAATAATAATTTTTTTTATTAACTTTAATGACACCTGTTTTCATCGTGTGATTTTTATTAAAATAATAAGTTTTTCCATCCAGTGTACGCATACCTGTTTTCTTGTACAAAGTTCCGGATGCTGTGAAATAATACCATTTACCATCGATATTCTGCGCACCCTTTACTTTTTTCCCGTTTACATAATACGAGGTTTTGCTTTTGTTCCAACCTTCCGAAACGGTCGTATCCTGACCGCCGTCCTTTGATTCATTCTCAGATGTATTCTCCTTTGTTGATGGATCTTGGGTTGTGTCTTCTGTAGTCACCTCAGGTTTTGCATCAATCACTGTATCTGCTTTTGCAACATATCCTGTCTCTAAGATACCAAAAAGTATGAGACAAAGAAAGAAATACTGTCTTTTTTTCATTCTAATTACTCCTTATCAAACTATTGATCTGATGAATTTGTTGCGGTAGGCTCTTCTGTGGTTTTATCTTCTGTAAACTCATCCCCGATTCCGGTCTCATTTGTTATCGAATCACTGATTCTCTGCACTTCACTGGAAGGTGTATATTCTGTGTCTTCCGGATACAAGAACAAATGTAATTGTTTCACATTACTGAGCAGATTAGCCGGAACAACGACACTTCCCTTTGATCCTAATGTCGGTGTCTCATTTGCCAAAGGAAATCCTGTATTATCACCTAAAGAATAGCTGAGCAAATCCGTTCCCATTGAAAGCATTTGTGACTTTTCCATCGTTGTCGCGATCAGTGGAAAGACTTCATCCATCGCCGATGTCAGCGACTTGATATCCGATTGTTTTGCTTTATCAATCATTGCTGAGATCACGGCACGCTGTCTCTGTGTACGTTCAAAATCATTATTGCCCACTTTACGGATTCTTGCATAAGCAGTAGCTTGCGCACCGTTCAAAGTCTGCTCTCCTGCGGACCAAACTCCTTCTGAATATATTCCGGTCACTTCATTCTGTTCTTCCAGATTATGATTCAGGTTATTGAGTTCTTTTTCTTTTACATTGATTGTAACTCCTCCCAACGCATCGATTGCTTTGGTCAGTGCGGTAAAGTCAACCGCAATATAATCGGTTATATTAAGATCCAGATTCTTATTCAGTGTTTCAATCGAACCGATCGGTCCGCCAAGCGCATACATTTCTGTCACCTTACGATTGTTCGGAGTCGCCGTTGTTGTTTCCAAAAAAGCATCTCTGTACACAGAGACCAGTTTAACTTCTTTTGTCTTGTTATTGATACTTGCGATGATAATCGCGTCACTGTGTCCGGCTCCCGGTTGTGTCAGATCAACGTTGCTCTCTCTCGTGTCAATACCAAACAATGCAATCGTTGTATAATCGGATTCCATAACTTCCGTCACTGCATCACTGACTGTTATATCTTCCTTCTTTGTATCGTCATGCTGCATGGAATCCATACTCCTATTGATTCTCGAAACAAACCACGCTATTATCAAGCCAATCACAATCAAAAGCTCAATACCTAAAATAATCAAAATTCGTTTTGTCTTTCTTTTCTTTTGCATTTTACTCATGCCTTATATTCCTCCTGATTAAGATCAATTATTCTACCGTTACAGATTTGGCAAGATTCCTTGGTTTGTCAACATCAAGTCCCTTAGCCACCGATACATAATATCCAAACAACTGCAACGGAATCACAGCCAGAGACGGACTGAAACATGGATGTGTCTTCGGAATGTAAACCGTAAAGTCTGACTGGTCTTCCATTCCGTAATTTCCTTTATTGGTCAATGTAAAAATATAACCGCCTCTTGTTCGGACTTCCACAATGTTACTGATCATTTTCTCATAGAGATCCGGCTGTGTCACAACCGCAACCGTAAGGATGCCATCCTCGATCAGGGAGATGGTTCCGTGTTTTAACTCTCCGGCAGCATATGCTTCGGAATGAATATAGGAGATCTCTTTTAATTTGAGAGATCCCTCCAACGCCGTTGCATAATCCGATCCGCGTCCCAGGAAGAAAACATCCTGTGCATTTGCATATTTGCTTGCAAACCACTGGATTCTCTCCTTATCCCCCAGGATCTCCTGAATCTTTTCCGGAAGCAATTTCAGTTCCTTTAACAATTCGTCATATTCCTCTTTAGAGATCACTCCGCGCACATCGCCGAATAACATTGCAAGCAGATACAAAGCAGAAAGCTGTGTACTGTACGCCTTCGTTGTAGCCACCGAAATCTCCGGTCCGGCCCATGTATAGATCACGTTATCCGCTTCTCTGGCTATCGTTGATCCCACAACATTCACTATGCCAAGTACCTTGACACCCAGTTCCTGTGCCTTTCGTAGCGCCGCCAGAGAATCTGCTGTCTCGCCGGACTGACTGATAATAATCACAATGGAATCTTTTTCCAGAATCGGATCGCGATAGCGGAACTCCGATGCGAGATCCACTTCCACCGGAATCCGGGTAAGTTTTTCAATCACATATTTGCCGGTCACCCCGACATGATATGCCGATCCGCAGCCAACAATATAGATTCTCTTTAACTTGCGGATCTCCTCATCCGACAATCCCAATTCTTCAATCACAATCTTGTCGTCTTTGATTCTCGGACTGATCGTATCCAACACAGCCTTCGGCTGTTCATATATCTCTTTTAACATGAAGTGTTCATATCCGCCCTTTTCCGCAGCCTCGATATCCCACTCGATCGTTTTGGTCTCCTTGGTGATTGGCTCCAGATCCTCATTAAAGAAAGAAATACCTTCTCTGGTCAGTTCGCAGAGCTCGCGGTTCTCAATAAAATATACATCTCTGGTATATTTGAGGATTGCCGGAACATCCGATGCGATAAAGTTCCCGTCTTCTGAAACACCCACGATCAGAGGTGAATCCTTGCGAACAGCAAAAAGTTTGTCCGGATAATCCTTAAACAAAACGCCTAACGCATAAGAACCCTGTACGCGGTGCATTACTTTTGAGAGTGCCTCCAACGGATTACCTGTATAGTAATAGTCCAAAAGGTGTGCCACTACTTCCGTATCTGTATCGGATGCAAACGTGTATCCTTTGGAGATGAGTTTTTCTCTGAGCGGCTGATAATTCTCAATAATTCCGTTGTGTACAACTGAAATCGACTTGTCTTTGTTGTAGTGCGGATGTGCATTCATAACAGAAGGTTCGCCGTGCGTTGCCCATCTTGTATGACCGATTCCCAGTGTACCGGTAAGACTCTTGCCATCACCGGTCAGATCTCTCAAAGCCTGCAGTCTTCCTTTTGCTTTTACTACTTCAATATCCTTTCCGTCATATACGGCAAGTCCTGCAGAATCATAACCGCGATACTCAAGTTTAGCCAATCCGTCCAGTAAAATAGGAGCAGCCTGTTCATTTCCAATGTATCCAACAATACCACACATATATATTGTTCTCCTTTCGCCTGTTTTCATACTAAGGATTTGCGAAACTTAAATAAATTGCCTTTGAAGAAGTTCGCAAAGACCTTTCCATACTATATGGATAAATATAATATCAAATTACAAAATCAGTGAATATTATACCACTCTTTCCGGTATTTTACAACAAAAATCCTACTTCTAACGCAAGACCCAAAAATCCATCTCTAGCGAAAGACTATTAATTTGCTGAACACATAATTGAGAATGACAACCAAAACGCTGACAATCACTTTTGCAACCATTCCTTCTATTCCAAACAGGGTTTGATTCAATCCGATTCCGACTAATAAAGGAACCGCTATTATCTCCAGCACACCTGTCACGATCCTGGCTGATACGAATTTTCCAAGTTCCGGCATCACGACTTTTGCACTCCAGTTTTTACTCTGAAAGACCCAGATCTTATTCGTCACGAATGCAAATAATACGGCACATATCCAGGACCAGACATTCGCCTGTAATACAGCCATTGAGATATTGAGTCCGAAGACTCCCACCATCTCTGACCTTTCTTTTAATAAGGTAACGATCAGGCTGTAACTTCCCCACCCCACGACGGTGGTCATACCGCCCCAGAACAAGTACGAAATCACTTCCCGGTATTGTTTTAATAAATTAAAAATCTTCTTCATTTTAGTCCCTTCTTATGATCAATCTGTGAATTCATCTACATATATTTGGTAATCCCGCATATCGCATACCACATAAAGTAATAGAGACTCTTGATCCGTCCCAGACCAATATAGCGATATACACCGTATGTCATCTTCGCCGACTTCCACTTGTTGCCCGACTTACTTCCTGCGGAAACCCGGTATTCCAACATCGGTTCATTGATGCCATAGGAAACCCCGTATTTTTTTAACACATTCAGCCAAAGGATATAATCCTCGTGCAGATGATCCTGCTCCATGGGAAACTCCAATGCGACTTCCCGCTTTAGAACAGCAGAAGACAT
>CAJOMI010000067.1 GCA_905235545.1 uncultured Lachnospiraceae bacterium
TTATTTCGGTGTCGCATGGCTTATAGCCTCTCGAAAATTTCAGGGTTGTTTTGTTGTTTAATCATCATTCAGTTTTCATTGTTCTCTGCGTTGCTGTTACCAGCGCCGCAACAGTCAATACTATATCACAGTTATTATCCCGTGTCAAGTATTTTTTTATTTTATTGTGACATCAATCAGTGCCGCAACAGATAAGAGAATATCACAGAATAAGATTAATGTCAACATTTATTTTCATTTTGGGACAAAAAATGCGTAATATTCCCCACCTGGTGGTTTTTATTGATACTTCCGATTATATCATCCTGCACCAGCTTTTTCAATGTCTCCTCCGTCACGTTCCCGTTCTGTACCCAGTAGCGAAGTTTCAGTAAATGAAACGGAATCAGAATGACCATCTTTCTTTCATTTAATTCTTCTACCGTCAGTTCCGGCAGTTTGATCACCGGAACCGTATAGACATACTATCAGAAAAAGATTCCGAAATCTATAATTGTGACACAAACAGCACAAAATAAAAAATCCGTTCAAAATCACCCCTTCTTTGTGACAAAAAGTTCAAAAATTTGAACTTTTGTTCAGAACTTTTTGAACTCCGGGTCAAAAATTTGAACGAAATGGGATATTTTTTGATTTATAATTAAAACATCCCCCTTTCTGCAAAAAGAGCTTGCAAAAAACAATAGTCTCTTGAAGGAACTCGGTTACTCTTTTTTCGTTTTATGGATATCATGCAACCCTTGTTACCGGTCGCATGATATCCTGCGATCTGAGCCAGTGCGCTGGTAATGGGAATGGAAATGGAAATAGGAATGTTTCAACCTTTCGGAATGATCAGATATAGGAAAGCACCTCGGTAATATTTTGTACTCCGATCAATTTCATGCCATCCGTTTCATCGATTCCGTCCAGGTTGATCTTCGGGAGAATGCAGGTTGTAAATCCCATCTTGGCTGCCTCCTTCACTCTTCTCGCTGCCATCGATACTCCGCGCACTTCACCGGCAAGTCCCACTTCGCCAAAAATAATGGTATGCGGATCCACCGGAACATTTTTGAAACTGGAGACAAGTGCTACTATAATACCCAGATCGATTGCCGGTTCATTCAGACGCATGCCTCCTGCAAGGTTTACATAAGCATCGTTACCGGCCAGCATCATACCGGCACGTTTTTCTAAAACAGCCATCAAAAGATTGACACGATTGTAATCAATTCCGACCGAAGTTCTTCTTGGCAGATTGAAATTAGACTGGCATACCAAAGCCTGAATCTCGATCAAAAGCGGCCTGGTCCCCTCCATGGAACACACAACAACCGAACCGGAAGCATCTAGGGGTCTTCCGTTTAACATAACCTGAGAAGGATTCTCCACCTCATATAATCCGCTGTCTTTCATCTCAAATACGCCAATCTCATTGGTGGAACCAAAACGATTCTTGACGCCCCTGAGAATCCGGTATACTGCATTCTTCTCGCCTTCAAAATATAACACGGTATCCACCATATGTTCCAACGTTCTTGGACCGGCAACGGTTCCCTCTTTGGTCACATGTCCGACAATAAAAATCGCCACATTCAATTGCTTGGCGATACGCATAAGGCGTCCGGTCACTTCTCTCACCTGAGAAACACTTCCCGCTCCGCTTCCGATATCCTCCAGATACATCGTCTGTATCGAGTCGATCACCACTACTTCCGGCATGGCTTTTGTAATCGCTCCCTCAATCGCATCCAGATTGGTCTCGCAAAGAAGCAGCATATCTTTGACAAATCCGCCAAGCCGTTCTGCCCTCAATTTGATCTGTTGTAATGATTCCTCACCGGATGCATATAATACCTTGTGATTGTCATCTGTCAGATTGCGGCAGACCTGTAAAAGAAGAGTGGATTTACCAATTCCGGGATCTCCGCCCACCAACGTCAGAGAGCCTTTTACGATTCCCCCGCCCAATACTCTGTCCAATTCTTTCATTCCCGTGCCAATTCGTGCGTCTTCCGTCGTAGAAACATTTAAAATACTAGTAGGCACTGCTGCCTCCGTCCTTACAGACTGCTTACCAGTGCCTACTACCAGTTTTTCTTCTACAAATGTGTTCCAGTTTTTACAGGCAGGACATTGTCCCTGCCATTTGGTGGACTCATAACCGCACTCCTGGCAAAAATAAACCTGTTTTGCCTTCGCCATTATAATTCCTTTCTATCTATCACTGCTTTTCAATCTTGATCTTTGAAACTTCGCCCGGATTCAACTCTACGCTTAAATTAAGTTTGCCGCCAAGATTCGTCTTAACAGAACCTGTACTGCTATCATCAATCACAACAACATATTCCTGTCCTGCCTCCAGTTCAAGTGTGATCTGAGAATCTTCTGTTCCCTCAACCTGAAACTCTACTTCGTCATCTGCTGCCTTGAAACCATGTACAACTGTTCCCGGCACAGACTCATAAACAAATGAACCGTTCTTCTCCAGCTTGGTAATCTCTTTAAAGGTCTTGATCTTATACTTATCCCCTTTAAATTCAAATCCATCCAACTTTGTCTTGGAACTCAATTCATAATTACCAAAACTTAAAGCCCCATTCTCTTCCTTGATCAGTTCATTTACCACTGCCATTCTTTTATCCTCCTGTATTCATTCTTTTGATAGGCAACCCTTACCCTATATTCGGGATTCATCTGATCATCCGCTGCATATCTTACACATTTCATCTTTTTGAATCATTTGTATTTTAACACAATTTCAGTATACAATATATGGTTTGTTTTTTCCAGTGCTTTTTCAATAATTTCCTGTATAAGCGCAAGTGTGCCCGAAATGGAAAACATATATCATGTCCCGCAACGTCCGGCTTAACTTAATGACATTGGTTCACTCGTTAGCCAGTAAACGGTCACACTTTCTTTTTTATTCAACTGTTTTAAATTTAATGCCGGATTTGAGAACCGAAATTCGCACCGTCTGCCCGTTTGAAATATTGCCCGCAAGAATCTCTTCTGCCATCTTATCCTCAATTTCGGTCTGAATGGCACGTCGAAGTGGTCTCGCACCGTATTTCTTGTCATATCCCTTCTCGAAAATATAATTTTTCACCGCATCCCCATAGCGAAGGTCAATATCCATCTGTTTCTTGATTCGCTGTGAAAAATTGTGAAGCATCAGATCTGCAATTTGTTTCACTTCCTCTTTATTCAGCGTCCGGAATACGATCGTATCGTCAATTCGATTGAGGAACTCCGGTTTAAACAGGTGTTTTACTTCCTCCATCACACCGTTTTTCATATATTCATGATCTTTGTCATCCGATGCATCCGAAGAAAATCCTAACTTCTTAGGCTCCATAATGCGCGAAGCTCCGGCATTACTTGTCATAATAATGATCGTATTTTTGAAATCAACCTTTCTGCCCTGTGCGTCCGTCACATGTCCGTCATCCAGGATCTGTAAGAGTACATTAAAAATATCCACATGCGCTTTTTCAATCTCATCAAACAGGATAACCGAATACGGATTCCGGCGCACCTGCTCACTCAGTTGTCCGCCCTCCTCAAATCCTACATATCCCGGAGGAGAACCTATCATCTTGGAAACACTGTGTTTCTCCATATACTCCGACATATCAACACGGATCAGCGCCTTTTCATCACCAAATACCGCTTCTGCCAGTGCTTTTGAGAGTTCTGTCTTACCCACACCGGTAGGTCCGAGGAATAAGAACGAGCCGATCGGCCGCTTTGGATCCTTCAAACCGACTCTACCTCTCTTGATCGCCTTTGCAACCGCTTCCACCGCTTCATTCTGACCGATCACACGCTTATGAAGAATCTCCTCAAGGTGCAGAAGACGTTTGGACTCCTCCTCCCGAAGACGGCTGACCGGAATTTTCGTCCACTCGGAAACCACCTCTGCAATATCTTCCTCATCCAGAATCAATCTTTGCTGCTTCATACTGTTCTCATGCTTTTTCTTGAGTTTATCCAGTTTTTCTTCCAAAAGCTTAATTGCAAGTTTCGTCTCATGTGCGGTTTCAAAATCATTTTCCATAAAGGACTGATCCAGTTCCTCATTGAGATCAGCAATTTCCCTTTCAAGGTTCTGCATCTGAGGCGTTCTCCGGGTTGCTGTCAGGCGTTTCTTGGCTGCCGCCTCATCCATCAGATCAATCGCCTTATCCGGAAGAAACCGGTCGTTCAGATAGCGGGTTGACAATTTAACACACGCTTCTACCGCCTCATCACTTATGGTAAGTCCGTGATGATATTCATAACAGGAGCGCAGTCCCTTTAGGATATCAATCGCTTCCTCCTCCGTCGGTTCATGAACCGTTACCGGTTGAAATCTGCGTTCCAGCGCTGCATCCTTCTCCACATATTTGCGATATTCCGATGTTGTAGTTGCTCCAATCATCTGAATCTCGCCTCTGGACAATGCCGGTTTTAATATATTGGATGCATCGATTGCTCCCTCAGCACCACCTGCTCCGATCAATGTATGCAGCTCATCCACAAATAAAATGACATTTCCTGCCTGTGTCACCTCGTCGATCAGTTTCTTGATTCGCTCTTCAAACTCGCCGCGATATTTGGAACCGGCAACCATTCCGGACAGATCCAGAGAAAGAAGGCGTTTGCCCATCACAGTCTCCGGTACTTCACCTGCAACGATCATCTGGGCAAGTCCCTCCACAATCGCTGTTTTTCCAACGCCCGGTTCTCCTACCAGGCAAGGATTATTCTTCATCCTGCGGCTGAGAATCTGAACCACGCGCTGCATCTCTTCCGCCCGGCCCACGACCGGATCCAATTTGCCCTCTTTTGCAAGCTTGGTAAAATCTCTTGAATACTGATCTAATGTCGGTGTTGCAGACTTTCCCTTCTTTTCTTTTGATTTTATACTGTTCAACTCGCTTTTTACCACGGATGGTGACAATCCGATTCCAACTAAAATATCAGAGTACAGTTTGGTTGTCGATATATTCATCGCCGTCAGCAGACGAAATGCCACACTGTCCGGATGCTTAATGATCCCGATCAGCAGATGTTCCGTTCCGACCTGTTTTGCTTTAAACTTCAGTGCTTCCCTATCCGCTATTTCCAATATATCCAGACATCTCTTGGAAAAATCCGCTTTCTCCGCCAGTGCCACGTTGGTATAATCCATCATCAACTGGCTGGTCAGATTCGTTAATCTTTCCTCATCCACGCCATTTTGCGTCAATACAGCAGATGCCAATCCGCTCTTCTCCTTGACCAGACCCAGAAGTAAATGTTCACTTCCCACATACTCCTGCTTCATCTCCCGTGCGATTCTTTTGGCATATCGCAAAACGCTGTTCGCGCTTTTGGTATAATTCTGATTCATTTCATTCTCCTGTCTATCCTATCTGCTATCTTTACATAAAGGGACTGCAGTTGCCATCGCAGTCCCCTCCTTCGTATATATTGATTTTATTGTTCATCGATTGCCTTACCGATATCGTTGCGCATATATTTGTTGTCAAAATCAATCCATTTGGTTGCTTCGTATGCATTCGCTCTCGCTGTCACCAGATCTTTTCCTTTGGCCGTCACACCGAGTACACGTCCTCCGTTTGTGACAACCTCACCCTCTTTGAGTTTGGTTCCCGCATGGAATACATAATAGTCCTCTTTGTCCTTAAAGGTATCTAATCCCTTGATTGGAAATCCCTTTTCATAAGAGACCGGATAGCCATCGGATGCAAGTACAACACAAACCGCTGCATTGTCTTCAAACTGGAGGTCGATCGTATCCAGTTTGCCATCGATACATGCCTCCATGACATCAATGATATCATTTTTCATACGCGGAAGTACAACCTGCGCCTCCGGATCCCCAAATCTGGCATTGAACTCCAGCACTTTGGTTCCCTTTTCTGTAATCATAAGGCCGGTAAATAATACGCCAACAAAGTCACGGCCTTCCGCCTTCATGGCTGCCATTGTCTTCTTGTAGATTTCTTCCTGACAAAATGCGTCAATCTCTTCAGTATAGAACGGACTTGGAGAAAAGGTTCCCATACCACCGGTATTGAGTCCCTGGTCACCGTCCTTTGCTCTCTTGTGATCCTGTGCAGAGGTCATGGTCTTAATCGTAGTTCCGTCACAAAACGCAAGTACCGATACCTCTCTTCCTGTCATGAATTCCTCGATTACCATCTTATTACCGGCATCTCCGAAATGCTTATCCAGCATGATCTCTTTCACGCCGGCTTTCGCTTCTTCCAGATCTTTGCAGATCAACACGCCCTTGCCAAGTGCAAGACCGTCTGCTTTTAAAACGATTGGGAAATCGGCCTTCTCCAGATACGCAAGTGCATCATCTGCATTGTCAAAATTCTCGTAAGCCGCAGTCGGAATTCCGTATTTTTTCATCAGATCTTTTGAAAATGCCTTGGATCCCTCAATGATCGCTGCATTTTTACGCGGTCCGAATACTCTGAGTCCCGCTGCCTCAAATGCATCCACGCAGCCTGCCACCAAAGGATCATCCGGTCCGACGATCGTAAGATCGATTTCTTTTTCTTTCGCAAATGCTACCAACTTATCAAAATCCATCACGGAGATATCCACGCACTGTGCAAGCTCTGCAATTCCAGCATTGCCCGGAGCCGCGTATATCTCAGATACCCTTTTACTCTTTGCCACACTCGACACAATTGCATGTTCTCTTCCGCCGCTTCCGATGACTAAAATCTTCATGTTTTTCCTCCTGTTATATCCTGTTTTCTATCAATGTTATGCTTTGTACACTGCATACGCTGCCTCATCCCGTCACGTAAAAGTTTACGTCCGGCCGGGCAACCATCGCTGTGTACATTACAAATATTGCCATATCCTGTCATGTGACAGTTTGCATCCGGTTACAAATATTGCTATATCCTGTCATGTGACAGTTTGCATCCGGCTGCTTATCGCTTGATCACCGTCTTACCATCCACTACCACAACTTTGCCGTTGGCAATCAGATCGATCGCCTGCGGAAGTAAGATCCATTCCGCCTGCTCCATTACTCTTTGTTGTAACTCTTTCGGCGTATCTCCCTCTTCTACCGCAACCGCTTTCTGAAGAAGGATCGGACCGGTATCGGTGCCCTTATCCACAAAATGAACGGTAGCACCTACCACTTTCACACCTCTTTCAAGTGCTGCCTCATGCACTTTGAGTCCATAAAATCCGGTTCCGCAAAATGACGGTATCAGAGAAGGATGAATATTGATGATACGATTCTCATACTTATCAATCATGGCCGGCGGTATCACCACAAGATACCCCGCAAGCACGATCAGATCCACCTTCAGCGAGTCCACCGTCTCCACCAAAGCATCATTGAATGCATCCCTCGTCTCATAATCCCTCGGTGAGACCACAATGTCACGGATTCCAGCCTTCTTTGCCCGTTCCAACGCATAGGCTCCTTTATTATTGCTGATCACGGCAACCAATTCTGTATTGGTGATTCTTCCGGATTCCACCGCATCTATGATTGCCTGTAAATTAGTGCCTCCACCGGACACCATAACCGCAACTCTTAACATAACGTAACTCCTTTATCTCCTGCTTCTACCTGTCCTACCAGATAGGCATCTTCTCCGGCTGTCTTCAGCGCTGCGATCGTCTTATCCGCATCTGCCGCATCCACTGCAAGCATCATACCGATTCCCATATTGTAAGTATTATACATCATTTCTTCCGTGAT
>CAJOMI010000068.1 GCA_905235545.1 uncultured Lachnospiraceae bacterium
ATGAAATGCAGAAAGTCAAAAGACGAAATCAAAAAGTAATCAGTGAGTCGCCGCGAGGCGGCTCTTGTTTTAGCAGGGTACATGTTATTTACCATTTACGTCGCACCCCTTGTGGGTGCGTGGATTGAAATAAAAATGATGGCTGTCAATACGAAGATTACAACGTCGCACCCCCTTGTGGGTGCGTGGATTGAAATATGTGTGATGAATGGGCTATCATGCACACGATCGTCGCACCCCTTGTGGGTGCGTGGATTGAAATAAGGTGGATGGTGAGGAGATAGACTATCCCGGGTCGCACCCCTTGTGGGTGCGTGGATTGAAATACGCCAAAGGATTGTTTAGTCGTTTAGGTATTGGTCATACCCGCTTGTATCTATATGCTATTTGTGTAATGTCAGCATGGTGTAATTAGATGCAACATATGAGTGATAATTGAAATAGTGGGTGGAATGATGAAAATGATGGTAGTGATAAGAAAATACATACAAATAGGCAATAGAAAACTGAAAGTATATAAACTTGTAGCTGATAATAGATATCATTTTTCGTAATTCTGCATAGAAAGCCTTGATTATGAATGATAAAAAAGGTAAGCTAATAAGTAAGTCGAAATTGAGGAATTGTGGTGCCGGATAGTAATTCAAATTTATTTGTTAAGAAACAGATACCAGAGTGTAATGCATTTATTTCGCAAAATGACCAAAGAAATGAGATGATCCCCATGAAAAAAATAAAACAAATCGTAATCCTGACATCCATTTGTGCATTTCTTTTAAGTGGATGCGGGACGAATGAAACAGACAATTTACAGTTTCCCTCGTCCGCTGATCAAAACAGCCGGACAGAGCAATCGTCAAGCACAGAAAGCAATCTGTTGGCGACAGAGAATGAGGCAGCCTTAACAAAAAAAGCAGCGGCAAATGAAACATTCGATAACGAAGAAGAAGGGAATCCGACCGGTTCAAAAGCAAACAGCCAATACATTTTTACTTTAACCGATGTGCCGGCTTACACGGGAGATCCGGCCGTTATCCTGAATGACAATATTCCGACATTTTCGGAAACGGATCTGACAACGGATCCATTTGAACAGTACAGCGATCTGGATTCCTTTGGAAGATGCGGTGAGGCTTATGCCAATATCTGCCGGGAACTCATGCCAACCGAGAAGCGCGGAGAGATAGGAATGATCCGTCCAAGCGGGTGGCATACGGTAAAATATAATGGTGTCGTAGACGGAAATTATCTGTATAATCGTTGCCATCTGATCGCATTTTCGCTAGCCGGGGAAAATGCAAATGAGAAGAATCTGATCACCGGAACAAGGTACATGAACACGGTAGGAATGATACCGTATGAACAGGAAGTAGCGGACTATGTGAAGGATACAGACCATCATGTTTTATACAGGGTGACACCGGTTTTTGAAGGACAGAATCTGGTCGCAGCCGGTGTGCATATGGAGGCCATGTCGGTGGAAGATAAAGGTTCGGCAATCTGCTTTAATGTGTTCGTGTATAATGTGCAGCCGGGAATTTATATTGACTACAGCAATGGGGACAGCCGCCTGGAAAATGATGATATAAAAGAGCAAACCGCAGAAAAACGGCAGGAGGATCCGGAACAAAAAAGTGCGGAAACGGAGAATGCAATTACGGCTTCTTCAAACACGGAAAGTAAAAATGGTGAAACCACTACAGAGTGGGGGCAACAAAGTTCGGACGTCAATGCATATAATGATCTGGACAATATTCCGGAATGTGATTATGTGATCAATATCAATTCGGGTAAATTTCACCTTCCGACCTGCCGCAGTGTAAGGCAGATGAAAACATCGAATTCTGAATTCTACAAAGGAGAACGGGAGGATCTGATTCGTGCGGGATACAGTCCCTGCGGTATCTGCAACCCGTAATTCTTGCTGTTGCAATTTGGAATGGAAACGACTATACTAAAAAAGTATTTTTGAAATTTTAAACGGATATAGGATAGTTAATTGCGCAACTCTGATTTACATCTTTTCAATTGTGCATATAGAATAGTTCCATCGCAGACACGTTTGCACTCTGTCTCCGGCGTAGTGGTACTAAATTCGTGTTGTACACTCATTAAGTACCAACGCCTGCGCCAAGGTCTGCTTATGGAATCTATACAATATGCACAATAGATTCAAGTTTAATAAGGAGTTACGCAATTACCTAACGGATATATGAAAATGAAAGGATGGATTCTTATATGAGTGGAAGAGAAGGACAGGAATTGGAAGGTGTGACACTGTTGGGCAATCAGGGTACCAAATACCCGTCGGATTATGCGCCGGACATATTGGAAACCTTTTTGAATAAACATCCGGATAACGACTATTTTGTAAAATTTAAAATTGTCCGGAATTTACTTCTTTATGCCCGATTACCGGACAGCCGGACTTTGCTACGATTTATATTTCGTATGTGCCGGACAAGGTGATGGTAGAGTCCAAGTCCTTGAAATTATATCTCTTCAGTTTCCGCAATCACGGCGATTTTCATGAGGATTGTGTGAATATCATTATGAAAGATCTGATCAAATTGATGGATCCCAAATACATTGAAGTATGGGGGAAATTTACCCCGCGTGGAGGCATTTCCATCGATCCGTATTGCAATTACGGAAGACCGGGAACCAGGTGGGAAGACGTTGCGTGGAACCGCCTTGCAAACCACGATCTGTATCCGGAAAAAATTGATAATCGATAGAATCCGCTGCTTATAAACATCAGACCGGATTATGGAATTGCGGAAGGAGATAGCGAATTGACTTATCAGGAATGCGTGGATTATATCTTATCGATTCCTCTGTTTGCAGCGAAACTGGGAACAGAGAATCTCAATCGAATACTGGATAAAATGGGACATCCGGAAGATGCATATCCGGTGATCCATGTGGCAGGTACGAACGGCAAAGGTTCCACCTGCCTGTTTTTAGCGTCCATTTTAAAGCAGACCGGAAAGAGAGTCGGTATCTTTACCTCACCGCATCTGGTGACGATCAATGAGCGAATTCGGATCGGGGATGAGATCATTTCGGATGATGCATTTGTGAACACGTTTCAGACGACAATGCGATTTGTCGAAGAAGCCCAAAAGGATGGTATCGCACACCCTTCCTTTTTTGAATTCATGTTTTTGATGGCAGCGGTTTATTTTAAAGAGAAGAAGGTAGACTATGCCATTTTTGAGACGGGGATGGGAGGAAGACTGGATGCCACCAATGTGGTTAAGCCCAAACTATGTATCATCACTTCAATCGGTATGGATCATATGCAGTATCTCGGCAACACGTTAGAAGAAATTGCGGCAGAAAAGGCAGGTATTATAAAAGCGGGTGTTCCGGTGCTTTTTTTTGACCGAAAAGATGCTGCAACGGAGATTATTCGTGAGTATTCGAAAAAAAACAGGGCAAAATTATATCTTATTGAAAAAAAACAGTATAAAATTAAAAAAATAACAAATAAAAGCATTGATTTTTCTTTTGATAGCGGTTATTATAGGTATTGTAATTTACAGATTAGGAAGACAGGTCTTTACCAGATTGAGAATGCAATCTTGGCAGTGAAGGCATTTGAGATATTAACGAACAGTTTTGATTTGGACTGTAAGGACAATACAAAGGATTATAACAGAGTAACTTACAGATCGGTCGGATTGCTTGAAGATTCAGTTCGAGAAGGATTGTTTCGCATGATCTGGCATGGAAGAATGGAGAAGATTGCAGAGAATGTGTATCTTGACGGAGCACATAACGAAGAAGCAATCGAAGCATTTTGTAACACTGTAGAGGTATTGTTCCCAACGGAGCAGAAGAAGTTGTTATTCGCCGTATCCAAAGATAAGGATTATGCGAGAATGATCGAGATTCTCGGCAGGATTCCTTTTGAGGAAATTATTCTTGTCAGGTATGAAGGAGATCGGGCGGAGTCATTGGACAAAGTAGAAGCATTGTTTAGACGTTTTTCGGGTAGTAAGATCACCACCTTTGATGATATAGAGACCGGCTTTTTATATGGTAAAAGCCATGTTGAGGATAGTTGTTTATTTTGTGTAGGTTCTTTATATCTGGCGGGCGACTTACTCAGTTTAGGAGTATAGATTATGATTAATTTTGATGAAGAGGTTAGAAAGTTTAAGCCTTGTCTGGAAGTATCACAGGCAGAGGATGCGATATATAAGAACGACGTGAAAGATATTACAGATGTATTAGAAGAGATGATGGAGCAGATGAATCATAGCGAAAGTAAGTAGACGGAGGAATAATATGGAGTGTTTGAATTGTGGAGCACCTGTATTAGAGAACGGACACTGCAGTAGCTGTGGTATGAATTATAAGCTGCTTGATAAGGCATATAATACATCGAAATATTATTACAACATAGGTTTGGACAGAGCACGTGTCAGAGATCTTACCGGTGCAATTGATGCATTGAATTTGGCATTAAAGTATAATAAGCAAAACATTAATGCCCGTAATTTATTGGGACTTATCTACTATGAAATGGGAGAGATCGTCCTGGGAGTCACACAGTGGGTGATCAGCAGTAATTATCTTCCGGGTTCGGAAAATGTTGCAGGAAGATATATCAAAGAAGTACAAGCAGATCCTGCCAAATTGGAGGAGGCAAATCAGCTTGCCAAGCAATTTAATCAGGCACTTATGTATGCCAAACAGGGAACGAAGGATTTAGCATTTATTCAGTTAAGAAGGATCATGTCTAATTATCCGCATTTTGTGAAGGGATATTTATTGCTTGCTCTTTTGTATATGGACAGTGGCAATAGCGACAAAGCCAAAAAAGCATTAAAGCGAGTCCTTCGAATTGACAAAAACAATACGCTTGCAGTTCGTTATCTTTCCGAGATGGGAGCCACATCAAAGGAGATAATCGAGATGAAAGAACATAGCATGCGGATTGATGTGGATGCCTCCTATAACGATGAAGATCAATACAAATCTGATTTAGAGGTTCTTGTACAGAAGGGGTTTGATCACATTGACGACGACTCGGATATGTCGGTGGGATCCTATCAGGAGATTAATCATAATAAGTTCAATTTGATTTATGTCACGGTTGGATTGATACTTGGTATTTTTGTCAGTTGGATTTTAATTCTTCCGACAAAGATTAATCGAGCGACACAGGAAAACAGACAACAAGTCATCTCCTATGGGGAAGAAATTGCAAAGAAAAATTTGAAAATTTCCGATTTAGAGAATGAGATTTCCGGATTGCAAAACCAGATAGCGGAAAAGAAACAGGAAGAGGAAGAACAGCAGCAGAGTGTGCAGGATACAAAGGATTCTTTTTCTATTATCAAAAAGAATATTCCGAATACCACGTATGAAACTCTATGTTCAGAAGCGGCGAATGCAATTTCAGCAAGTCAGTATGATAAAGCAATTGAATTGTGTAATGTAGCATTACAGATTCAGGAAGGTGAGAGTGCCTATTATTATCTGGGGAAAGCATACAAGGAGAATCAGGATGAGGAGAAAGCAAAGGCAGCTTTTATTCGCATCAAAGAAAATTATCCGGACAGTAGTTACATGGAAGAGATTGAGGATTATTTGGATAACTGATGTTCCCATTTTTCAATGTCCGAATTTATACGAATGAAAATCATATAGCTTACAAAAGAAAAACAGTCGATTGATACAGATCAATCTGCTGTTTTTTCTTTTGCGTATAAATTAAGAAATGTAAGATGGAAAGGAATGACAGAGTATGAATCAGGAAACATTGTTTGAAATGAAGGATGAAGTGTTGATCATTTATCTCCCGGAGGAGTTGGATCACCATTCGGCAAGAGAAATTCGAAAAGAAACGGATATGTATTTCACTGCAAAAAAGGTACGAAATGTGATTTTTGATTATAAAGATACATATTTTATGGACAGCTCCGGAATTGGTCTGATCATGGGAAGATACAGAGAAGTGCGATTTCTTAAAGGGGATGTTTACATTGTCGGAGTCAATGATAAGATTGCAAGAATTTTAGAAATATCAGGGCTTTATCGAATAGCAAAAGTGGAAGAAAATGTAGAGGCTGCGTTATGTGCAATCCGTAGTAATTCAAATTGTCTGTAATCAGAAAGAATACAGAGTATTTGATAATGAAGTTGAAAATGACAGAATGGAAGAGAGGGAAAGTATGAAACAGTATAGAAATCAAATGGTTGTTGAGTTCGACAGTATTTCAAAAAATGAAAGTTTTGCCCGAGTGGTAGTGGCGGCGTTTGTTGCAAGGTTAAATCCTACTTTAGAGGAAATCGCCGATATCAAGACGGCTGTATCCGAAGCAGTAACCAATTCCATAATACACGGGTATGAAAACGCTGACGGACGTATACGGATTGAGACGGAAATTGAGGGAAATACCGTGACGGTGATCATACAGGATTACGGGATTGGAATTGAAAATATTGAAAAGGCAATGGAACCTTTATATACATCAAAACCGGAGTTGGAACGTTCCGGTATGGGATTCGCATTTATGGAAGCATTTATGGACGAGTTGTTTGTAGAATCGGAAGTGGGATGCGGAACAACGGTAACAATGCGAAAAGTAATTCGACAAGATGATGCAGTAGATGGAACGGATTTGTTAAAACAAAAGATAGCGGAAACGAAAGGAAATCAAAATATGCGTTAGCAGGAGGCGTCATGGACAAGACTTTAGAACTTTTAAAGCTTGCAAAAGAGGGAAACCAGGACGCAAAAGAGCAATTAATAACCGAGAATCTGAGACTGGTATGGGCTGTGGTCAGAAGATTTAATGCGAGAGGATATGAACCGGAAGATCTGTATCAGATCGGATGTATTGGCCTCATCAAATGCATTGATAAATTTGATCTGTCTTATCAGGTCAAATTCTCAACCTATGCAGTCCCGATGATCTCAGGAGAGATCAAACGGTTTTTAAGAGACGACGGTATGCTTAAGGTGAGCAGAACATTAAAAGAGACTGCATATAAAGTAAACAGGACAAAGGAGGAAATAATAAATCGTACAGGGAAAGAACCAAGGATTGATGAAGTGGCGGAAATACTCGGAATGGACAAGGAGGAGATCGTGGCATCATTGGAGGCAAATGTTGAAGTGGAATCCATTCACAAAACCATCTATCAAGGGGAGGGAAATGCTATTTGCCTGATGGATAAATTGGCAGACGAAAAAGATGAAAAAGAGGAAGTGCTCAATAAAATAATGATAGAGGATATGTTGGCAGGATTGGATGAGACAGAGAAGAATATTATCCGAATGCGTTATTATGAAAATAAGACGCAATCGGAGATATCAAATATGATTGGAATTTCGCAGGTGCAAGTCAGCAGAATGGAAAAGAGAAGCCTTATGAAAATGAGAGAAAAATATTTGTAAATTAAATGTTTGAAATCGTAAAATATTCCCATTTCAAAAAATATAGAGAGGCAATGCAGATGATGCAAGTGCCTCTCATAATTAAAAATGTTATGATCCGGTTGTTACAAATTGTTTTGTGAATTGTTCCAGGTTGCAAGGCCTTCCGTAATAAAAACCTTGATTATAATCCGGATCAACCTGGGAGATGCGTTTTTCTTCTTCACCGGTTTCAATACCTTCAACACACATCTTGAGGTTAAGCCCGTGAACCAGATTGCTCATGAGAGACAACAGGTTGTATTCGTATTCGCTTTCCATAGCTTTTTCGGTAAAGGAACGGTCTATCTTGATGATGTCCGGCTGCAAATCATACAGATAATGAAAATTTGAGTAACCGGTTCCAAAGTCATCCAGTGCAAGCAGGATTCCGGTCTCTTTTATTTGTAACAACATTTTTTTAATATGAATGTTTGATTCTAAAATCCCGCTTTCGGTAAGTTCTATAACAAGATGTTCCGGCTGGACTTCATATTGTCTTGTGGCCAATAAAATCTCATCTGCAATACGGCTTTTCATGACTTGTATGTAGGAAACATTGATACTGATTCGGAAGTTCGGTATCCATTTTTGAATGGATTTACAGGCAGATAAAGCTTGATGTAAGATCCATCTTCCAACAGGTATAATCAGACCGGTATCTTCCAATGCAGGAATAAATTTGGAAGGAGATACGGTTCCGTACTTGTCACAATGAAACCGGAGGAGTGCCTCGGCACCATATAAAGTTTGTGTATCCGAATAAAACAGCGGTTGATAATAGACTTCGAATCCTTTGTAATTGTTACGGACTGCTTTGCGCAGAATTTTTTCCAGATCCCGCTGCTTGATATATTCTTCATAATCCTCCGAAAGAAAGGAATAGAATTGGTTTCTACCGTTTCGTTTTGCTTCATTCAGTGAGAATTCAGATAACTTGATCATGTTGGAAATGGAATAATTGTGTTCCTTGTCAATCTCCAGAATTCCACCTGAAATAGTAAATACAACTTTATATTGGATAGCATCGATAAAAGCATCAATTTCTCTGCGAATCCTTTGGTAGAGTTTCGCGGCGTCGGAAACACTCGCTCCGGTAAAATCTGCAATCATAAATTCATCCGCAACCATTCGATAAATATGTTGTTCGGAATGGAGACATTTGGAGATGCACTTGGCGGTCTCTTGTATGATCTGGTCTCCATACTCTGTACCAAAATTCTCGTTAATACTTTTAAAATCATCGATACCGAGCCGGAGCAGATAGCCGTTCGGGATGTCAGCACCAAACTCTTTGAGGTAATTGCGAAGGCTTGACTCACCAAGTAACCCGCTGAGGTTATCGGCAAACTGTTGATTGCCAATTTCATTGATACATCCAATCATATACCTTGAATGTTCTCCCTCGGTAATCACTTGTCCGCGACAATTGATCCAAACCGGTTTTCCTTGTTTGTCCAACCAGCGATATCGAAGATCATGAGAGGTGTTGGTTGCGTTTTTGATTTGCGCGATATTTTCTAATAAGGTTTGTAAATCCGATGGATATACGAGCGTACGAAATACATCCCCAATGTTGTTAAATCGATTGCTTTTCAGGTTAAAACGCCGCGTTGCACTAGGGGATATGTAAAAAAAATCATGTGCGAAGTCATAGATAAACAAGTAGTCATCCATACATGAATCGAGCATATCCATTGCGTTACATTGTGTTAAGATATTGGGATTTTTTATAATATAATCCATACCTTCTCCTTTGCATAATCATAATCAAATAACACTTCTATTATAGTCGAAATACGGAGTTATTGCAATCTTTTTCGCTATAATATATGTGTGCGATTTCACGAAGAAGAAGGATCATGGAAGAGTGATCACAATTCCGGAAACCATTGAGATTGATGGCTTGGAATATACGGTAACAGGCGTTACCGGACTCTGTATGATTCGTCGGATTACAACAGGGTTGGGACACCGGTTCACCACCAGCCGAACAGACCACCTGCATAATAGATGAGTCCAAGTATCCAGCTTGTGAAGATGCCGTACAATATAACAGGACCGGCAATGGTAAATATTTTTACGCCGATACCGAATACCTGTCCTTCTTTCTGGTATTCGATGGCCGGAGCTGCAACCGAATTGGCAAATCCCGTGATCGGAACCAAAGCACCTGCTCCGCCGAGTTTTGCAAGATGATTGTATGCATTCAGTCCGGTCAGAATTACACTGAACAGGATTAGAAAAATGGATTCAAAACTTGCGGAATCAATTTCGGAAAAGCCCAGACGATTATGAAAAAGAGAAAAAATAACTTCACCGATGATGCAGATGGTTCCGCCAATCCAGAACGCATTGAGACAATTTTTCCATGTGTTATAAGTAGGCGTGATCTGCTCTACATATTCATTATATTCTTCTTTGCTGATTTTTTGTTCCATAGTCGATTCTCCTTCTATATTCACTAAAGCGAAACTCCTTGTTATACTTGAATCTATTGTGCATATTATATAGATTCCATAAGCAGACCTTGGCGCAGGCGTTGGTACTTAATGAGTGTATAACACGAATTTAGTACCATTACGCCGCAGACAGAGTGAAAACGTGTCTGTGATGGAACTATATAATATGCATAATTTAAAAGATGTAAATTGGAGTTTCGCAATCAACTGTCACTAAATCATTAAGGTTTTATGGTTCTGCACGGTTGCTGTAATTTTAGTATACGGCAACTCGAATATTTTATGCGTTCAACAGGATAAATTGCAGGATGGAAAAGATTCCCTTTCCGAGAGCGAGAAAGAAAATGACATAGCCAAACCGTTTGGTGATATGTGTTTTCCTCGCATAAATTGGAATGACATTGAGTACTTCTGACAGACCACCGATCAGGAAACCGATATAGATCCCGCCAAACAATCCGATCAGAACAAGCAGAACAGTTCCGATGATTGGAATGGGCAGAGCACTCTCCTCAATTCCGGCTGAAGAATAGGATAGAAAAAACTGTAAGAGTGTGGAAAGCAGGATTCCTAAGATCAGACAATTTTCATATAGCATACATTGACCTGCGGTTCTTGTCTTAGCTGCCATCTTTGGGAAAATACCGAGCATTGCGATAAATGCCACATAAGCTGCCGCTGTCATAAATCCGGCGGACAGTCCGCATATTATTAAGATCAGATAAGAAAAATAATGCATAGATATCACCTTCATTTCTCAGACATCTATACTTTCGCCGCGACGACTGACGTCCTTTATGATCGTTGTACCGATGTCCTTTTCGTATAAACGCATTTGCACCTCCAAAGGTGTCGGATCTTTGGTAAGTTTTTTCTGTCCAAGATGGTTAAAAAATAAGAGCATGCCGAAGGTCAGACCAATGGAATAGGGTATGGCGAGATAAAGCACTCCGGCCTTTGCGTTCCCCAAAAACAGCATGGACAGATAGGTGAACAGTTCTTTTGAACCGATATCGGTATTGTATGCCATGATGGCATAACCGCCTCCAAAAAATGCAACCATACATAGAAATACGGTAAACATTGTTTCTCTGATTTGTTCCCCCTTCTTTTTGGGCTGATAATTTAAAATAAAATCACATTCGCCTATGTTGTTTATATCGAGATTTGGATAGCAGTTTGCAATCGTTTCGATGACCTTTAGAATGGAGACGACAACCTGTCCGTTCTGCCCTTTTGAAAACGTATAAAAGGGAATGGAGAGTATATGATTTTTAATGTGCTTATCTGATGTATAGACAGTCAGAATATCATCCAGAGTTACTTGATGGTGTGTGACTTCGATACATTGCGGTGCCTTGATATATACGGTCTGCTTCATACGGATTCTCCTCGCATTTATTTTATAATAATAGGCAATTGCGAAACTCCTTATAAAACTTAAATCTATTGTGCATATTATATAGATTCCATAAGCAGACCTTGGCGCAGGCGTTGGTACTTAATGAGTGTGTAACACGAATTTAGTACCACTACGCCGGAGTCTGCGATGGAACTATATAATACGCACAATAAAAAAGTTGTAAATCGGAGTTTCGCAAATACCTGGTTTTATAATAAAATTAGTATGTTTCATTTTGTCTTTTCTATGTATTGGACTTTTCTTTTTTTTGCGGTTGTGGTATATTGGAATTTATCATGAGCAAAAAATGCGTATTTCATCATTGCAGACACCGGCTTTCAGCAGATAAAGGAGACATTGAGTGAAACGCGGATTTTCAGATTTCAAGATGTTTTTCCGACAGGATGGAGGAAGAACGATTGATGATAAAGGAGATAGAGATGGAAAAACAAAGGATAGTCGTAAAAGTAGGAACTTCCACATTAACAGGAGAGAGTGGCGCACCGAATTTCCGCACGATCGATAAGCTGGCCCAGGTGTTATCCACGCTGCACAATGAAGGTCATCAGGTAGTGTTGGTATCCTCCGGTGCGATCGCTGTGGGGGTCAATAAAATGAGACTACCCGTGAAACCGCAGAATGTATGTATGAAGCAGGCGGCAGCTGCGGTGGGACAGTGCGAATTGATGCATATTTATGACAAGTGCTTTAGTGAATATGGGAATATTGTCGGGCAGATACTCCTGACGGCAGAGGATATTGCGGTCAAAGAGAAACGGAGAAATTTGAAGAATACCTTTGAGGCATTATTAGAGGCAGGTATGATACCGATCGTAAACGAAAATGATTCGGTCAGCCATGCAGAGATCGAATCCGACAAAAAGGTATTTGGCGATAATGACATGTTATCCGCTATCGTGGCAAAACTCTGTGAAGCCAATCGTCTCATTATTTTATCTGATATAGAGGGTCTTTATGACAGCAATCCCAATGTGAATCCGAATGCTAAGCTGGTGTACAGAGTGGAGCAGATCACGGACGAACTGAGAAATGCTGCAGCGGGTTCCGGTTCAAACAGAGGAACGGGCGGAATGATTACAAAGCTGGAGGCAGCAGAATATGCAACGTCACATGGAATGGATATGCATATTGCATTGGGGAACGATCCGGAGAATATATACAGGATTATGGAGAAGGAACCGATCGGAACTTATTTTGTAAAACAATATTAAGTTAGAAGGGATAATGATGAATTACAGAACAGCTTCTTTTTATAGGGAATTTCAGTGTATTGGCGGAGTGTGTGAGGATTCCTGTTGTGAGAATTGGGAGATTGATCTGGATGAGGCAAGCCTTAAGAATTACATGAAGCAGGAAGGAGAATTCGGAAAGCGGTTAAAGGATAACACCAGAGTAAAAGAAAAACAGTTCATATTGAATGGAACCAGATGTCCTTTTTTAAATCAGGAGAATCTCTGTGATATCTATATTGAAATGGGGGAAGAGAATCTCTGTGAGACATGCACGAATTTTCCAAGACACATTGAAGAATTTGATAATCTCAAAGAGGTCAGCCTTACTATGTCCTGTCCTGAGGCCAGCCGTATTATGCTTGCGAAAAAGGAGAAAATGACGTTCGAATGCATGGAGGGAACGGATGAGGAATATGGGCTGAAACATATTCTGCCGGTAAAGTCATTTGCCTTTTGGAAAAAACAGCACGTAAACAAATTAGATAAACCTTTGTTTGATATTCTGTTTGCGCTCAGGGAACAGATATATGCCATTCTGCAAAACAGAAATATGCCAATTGGTCGCAGAGCCGCTGTTATTTTACTCGGTGCCGGTGAGGTGCAAAAACTGATCGATCAGAATGATTATTCCCAGATTATGGAAAAGATGGTAAGCTACAAGGATCCGGAAAAAATTGATTCCTTGAATACTTTATTTGAAAAGTACGAAAATCGTGTTGCGGAAAAAGAAGCGTGGATGAAACAGATTCTCAATATGTACGAGGGACTGGAGACGATCAAAGAGGAGTGGACAACGATTCTTCATGAAGGGATGTCCATTATGCACAGCGGGGAAGATATGAAAACCATGCTGATCGCATCCGGTCTGGTAAAAGAGGAAGAGTCCGGTGAGGAAATCAGCAGTTTCCTCCGAAATTATGCCATTGCGTATCAGGAGTTTCAACACTATTATCAAGAGAAAGAATATGAGTTTGAACATATTATGGTTTACTATATCTTCAATTATTTTCTGGGAGGTGCGTATGACCATGATATCTTTACCAAGGTTAAATTTGCGGTTGTGTCCTATCTGGTGATTTTGGAACTGGATATTTCTGTCTGGCTGAAGCAACAGAAGGAATTTATATATGAGGATCAGGTGCTGGTTGCACATGCCTATTCGAAAGAAGTGGAACATTCCTATAACAATTATGAGTCGCTGCAGCTTGTGCTTTCCGCACATCCGATTCTGGATATGGAGCATATATTGCTCGCAATTGCGAAACTCATGTTTATATTTTTAAGATTGTACATATTATACAGTTCCATCACAGGCACGTTTGCACTGCTTGTCGCACGCAGCGGTACTAAATTCGCAGCTAACTGCTCATTAAGTACCGGCGGCTCCAAAGCACCTGTTTATGGAATCTGTACAATATGTACAATCCAATATACAATATCAATAAGTTTCGCAATTACCTGTATGGAGAAAAAAGTTGACAAACAGGGAATGTGCGATATATAATGACGTTTGATTGAAAATGGAATAAAAAAGGCGATGACGAAGAGAAGTACCATCCATTATCGTTTCCAGAGAGTGGGGAATGGTGAGAGCCCCGTAAAGTGAATGGATGCGAATAACACTTTATCAGCCGCAATCTGAACATTTGATCCGGACAGGTGATGCAGATGTTCCGGTTTGTTTACCGGATATATGCCGCGAGGATCGATCAGTAGGTGCGCCGCAGGTTGCGCGTGAGTCAACCGGGTTTTATATCTCAGATGGAGATGCCCCATATCGAAACGATATGTAAGTGGGGTGGCAAGTCTTGAGTTGATATGTAAACCGTTGAGTGACTGCTAAGCAGTAATTCAGGTGGTACCGCGGACTATTATAGTTCGTCCTGAACGAGTTTCGTTTGGGACGGACTTTTTAAATGTGTAACAATGATATGTCACAGCATAAACATCTTCGAGCTTCGACATTGACGTTTCATGGTTACAATAATATATGAATAAAGGAGAGTAAGATGAATACGAACAACATTTATCGTAACCGAACCCTGGACAAGGTGGGAGAAGGAGATGTGGGTGCAACCCTTAAGATTGCAGGCTGGATAGAGAATATCCGCGATCACGGCGGTGTTTCTTTTGTGGATCTGCGTGATATGTATGGCGTTATGCAGGTCGTTATGCGGGATACTTCTTTATTAGACGGATTGAATAAAGAAGATTGCGTTTCCATTGAAGGTGTTATTGAACACCGCGATGAAGAGACCAACCATTGAGCTGGAGGCACACAGTGTAGAGATTCTCGGAAAGGTATATCGTCAGCTTCCATTTGAGGTGATGACTTCAAAGGAGACCAGAGAAGATGTCCGTTTGAAATATCGTTATCTGGATCTTCGAAATGCCAAGGTGCGCGACAATATGATCTTCCGTTCCAATGTGATCAGCTTCCTCAGACAGAAGATGACCGATTTGGGATTTTTGGAGATTCAGACTCCGATCCTCTGCGCATCTTCACCGGAAGGCGCCAGAGATTATATTGTGCCATCCCGTAAGTTCAAAGGAAAGTTTTATGCCCTTCCACAGGCTCCTCAGCAATATAAGCAGTTGTTGATGGTATCCGGATTTGATAAATATTTCCAGATCGCACCGTGCTTCCGTGATGAGGATGCCAGAGCAGACAGAAGTCCGGGAGAATTTTATCAGTTGGATTTTGAGATGAGTTTTGCAACTCAGGAAGATGTGTTCAAAGTGGGCGAAGAAGTTCTTTCCGAGACATTTGCAAAGTTTGCACCGGAGGGCGCTCAGATCACACAGACTCCATTCCCGATCATCAGTTACAAGCAGGCGATGTTAGAGTTTGGTACGGATAAGCCGGATCTTCGCAATCCGCTCCGAATTATTGACGTGACGGAATTTTTCTCAAGATGTACCTTTAAGCCGTTCCATGATAAGACTGTACGCGCGATCAATGTACACGCCAAGCTTTCAAAGGGACAGCATGAGAAACTTTTGAAGTATGCACAGTCCATCGGTATGGGTGGCCTTGGTTATCTGGAAGTATTGGAAGATATGAGTTACAAGGGACCGATTGACAAATTTATTCCGGATGATATGAAGACAGAGATTCGGGATCTGGCAGGACTTCAGGCAGGAGATACCATCTTCTTTATCGCAGATGTGGAGGAGTTGGCTGCATCCTACGCAGGACAGCTTCGCACGGAGATTGCCAATCGTCTGGATCTGTTGGAGAAGAACGCATATAGATTCTGTTATATCAATGATTTCCCGATGTACGAGTATGACCGGGAGACCAAGAAGATCATTTTCACCCACAATCCGTTCTCAATGCCACAGGGTGGTCTTGAGGCATTGAACGAGAAGGATCCGTTAGACATTCTTGCATATCAGTATGATATTGTATGTAACGGTGTGGAATTGTCTTCGGGAGCCGTTCGTAACCACAATCTGGATATCATGGTGAAAGCATTTGAGATTGCCGGATACACCGAGGAGGACCTGAAGGAGAAGTTCGGAGCACTCTACAACGCATTCCAGTTTGGAGCACCTCCGCATGCAGGTATGGCACCGGGTGTGGATCGTATGATCATGTTGCTTCGGAATGAAGAAAATATCAGAGAGGTCATTCCGTTCCCAATGAACGGAAACGCACAGGATCTGATGTGTGGAGCACCGGGTGAAGTGACCGAGCAGCAACTTCGGGAAGTGCATATTAAGGTCAGACAGTAAGAAAAATAAAA
>CAJOMI010000069.1 GCA_905235545.1 uncultured Lachnospiraceae bacterium
ATAAGATGGGACACAGATACTACACGGAAAAGGACATAGAAGTGCTTACAAAAGTGAGGGATCTGAAGGAAAAAGGTCTTCAGTTAAAAGCAATCCGAAACTATCTGGAAATGAGGAGAGAACAGATTGCAAAGGAAGAGACGCAGCGGTCGACAGATATTATTCAGGTCGTGTCCGAAAAGGAGGAAAAAGCATTGCGGGAGCCGGAACACAGGGGAGGTGAGATGGTACCCGTAAAACAAACGGTCATGTCGGATGAAGAAAAGATGCAGCAGTTTCAGGAGATCATGACACGCATTTTGTCCAAGGCGCTTGAGGAAAATCAGGAGCTGATTGGACAAGCGGCGGGAGAACATACTGCGGATGTCGTTATGAACCGGATGCAGGGAATGACGAGAGAGCAGGAAGAGAGAGCGGAAGAACGGTATAAGAAATTAGACCAGACACTTCGGGAGATGCAGAAGGCAAGACTTGAGGCTGCTGCGGCAAATATGCATCCGATGGATCGGAGAAAACAAAAACGGATCAAACGAAAAAACGGAAAACAGACTCAGACAGTGGCAGTGAAACAGCCGGAAGAGGAGGAAAATGTAGAAAAAACAGAAGAAAATGCAGAAAAATTAGAATAAAACAGCTTTTTAGGTTGCAATTCCTGCCATAAGGTGGTTATAATGTTATTTATTCGTATAGTAACTTATTGCGAAACTCCGAGTTATATTTTTTTAATTGTGCATATTATATAGTTCCATCGCAGACACGTTTTCACTCTGTCTCCGGCGTAGTGGTACTAAATTCGTGTTACACACTCATTAAGTACCAACGCCTCTGCTTATGGAATCTATATAATATGCACGATAGATTTAAGTATAATAAGGAGTTTCGCAATCATATTTATTCGTATAGAAAAGAGAGGTATGCGGAAGATGAAGAATATGATCAATTTTGAGAATTTCAGCAAAGAAGAATTAAATGCCATTTTGGATCTGGCGTATGATATGAAGAAGAGTCCGGAGAAGTATTCCGAGACTCTGAAGGGGAAGAAGTTGTATACCCTGTTTGAGAAGACATCAACGAGAACATTTCTCTCCTTTACAACCGGAATCACCGAGCTCGGGGGCACTTATTACAACCAGTTGTGGAAGGATTCCAACTTTGTATTGGGCGAGACGGTGTCCGAGATTAAATATGTGTGCCGGAATGTAGATATTATCATGGCGCGACTGATCAAGAATGAGACGGTCGAGTTATTTAATCAATATGCTACCGTACCGTTTATCAATGGCTGTGATTCCACCTATCATCCGTGCCAGATCCTGGCGGATGCACTTACACTCAAAGAGCATTTTGGCGGATTGAATGTAAAACTCCTTTACATAGGCGCGAAGAACAATGTATTCAATTCTCTGGTGGAATTCTTCGCAAAGATGGAAGAGGGAACCATTTATGGTCTGACACCGCTTGTCAACGACACGGCAGTGGATGCGGATTTTTATGAGAGAGCAAAAGCGTCCGGTCACTATGTAGAATTGGATCCGACCATGTCTATGGAAGAGGCGAAGAAGTATGCAGCTGAGATGGACGTGCTCTATACAGACACCTGGGTGGATATGGAATTCTTCAACAATCCGGATTATCAGGAGCAGAAAGAAGAGACACTTGCAAAGATGATGCCTTATCAGATCAACAAGGAGTTTATCGGCGGCGGTAAGGCAAAGGTAATGCATGATATGCCGATGCATGTCGGTTTTGAGATCAGCCAGGAGGTTGTGGACGAGAATCTTGACTTTATCCTTGATCAGGCGGAGAATCGCCGTCATGCGGAAAAAGCGGTTATGGTGACATTGCTTACAAAGTAGATGGCAAAAGCCCGGACGTTGGTTCGGGCTTTTTATCTGTAAAAGATCGAAAAAGGTATCGCAAATTTTCGCAAAATAGATTATAATATGATGAGAGTAGCGGAAATGAAAGTCGAATCAAGAATCGAACAGGAGGACCGAAATGAGACATTTAATTGATCCAATGGATCTGAGTGTACAGGAGATAGATGACCTGCTTGCACTTGCGGAGGATATTATTGCAAACCATGATAAATATACGAAGGTGTGTGAGGGAAAGAAACTCGCAACCTTATTTTTTGAACCAAGTACACGTACCCGTTTGAGCTTTGAAGCAGCGATGATGGAATTGGGAGGTAATGTACTTGGTTTTTCTTCGGCAGATTCGTCTTCGTCGACTAAGGGAGAGAGTGTGGCAGATACCGTAAAAGTTGTTTCCTGCTATGCGGATATCATAGCGATGCGCCATCCGAAGGAAGGGGCACCTTATCTGGCATCTTTGAAATCGGATGCGCCGATCATCAATGCCGGAGATGGCGGGCACAATCATCCGACGCAGACACTGACCGATCTTCTGACGATAAAAAGAGAAAAGGGACATCTTGGAGATATCACAATCGGATTTTGCGGAGATCTCAAGTTTGGCCGAACGGTTCACTCCCTGATCAAAGCATTATCCCGATATGACAACATTCAATATATCATGATTTCTCCGGAAGAGCTGGAGATACCGGAGTACATTAAAGAGGAAGTATTTGAAAAGAAAAATATTGCCTATGAACAGGTGCGGACGATTGATGAGGTGATTGACCGTCTGGATGTTCTCTACATGACGAGAGTACAGAGAGAGAGATTCTTTAATGAGGCAGATTATATCAGATTGAAAGACACATATATTCTGGATATGCCAAAGCTAAAGAATGCCAAACCGGATCTGAGTATATTACATCCATTGCCAAGAGTAAACGAGATCGCGGTGGAAGTGGATGATGACCCGAGAGCCTGTTATTTCCGGCAGGCATTGAACGGTAAGTATGTCAGAATGGCACTCATCATGACGATGCTGGGGCTGACCGGGCAATGAGAATATTTTTCTGTTGACCGGGCAAACGGGACACCGGGGGCTGAAAGCAATCGCTTCAAGTTCAATAAGTTGTTTCGCGATTAGCTACAAATAGGAAAGGTAGGGAGGACTGTACATGAATATAGACAGTATTCAAAATGGAATTGTATTAGACCATATCACGGCCGGAAAAGGGATGGAAGTATATCGCTATTTGGGGCTGGACAAGCTGGATTGTTCGGTTGCGATCATAAAAAATGCAACCAGCCATAAAATGGGAAGGAAGGACATTTTAAAGATTGATCACCCGGACTATGATATAAATCTGGATGTTTTGGGATATGTGGATCCGGATATTTCGGTCAGTATTATTAAAGATGGTGTGACGGTGGAAAAGAAAAAGGTAAATCTTCCGGAACAGATTGTCAATATCGTAAAATGTAAAAATCCACGGTGTATTACGACCGAGGAACAGGGAATCCAACATATTTTTAAACTGACAGACAAAGAGAAAAGGATCTATCGTTGTGTTTACTGTGAGGCGGAGAATCAAGGGGAAATCATCGTGTGATCATGTGTGAATGATATGGGATTTGAAACAAAAAAAACGCGAAAAATCGTGAATGTGTCCTAAAATATGGCATCAAAAACGAAAAAGAGTTTACAAATCCTTGATTCATGCTATAATAAAGGATAATTACGTTTGCAAAAGTAGGCGATTACGTACAAAGAGGTGCATTATGGAACAATATGTAATAAAGGGTGGAAATCCTTTAGTTGGAGAGGTTTCCATTGCTGGTGCGAAGAATGCGGCACTTGGAATTCTGGCGGCTGCCATCATGACAGATGAAGAAGTGATCATTGACAATGTGCCAAATGTCAGGGATACCAGAGTATTGTTACAAGCAATTCAGGGGATTGGCGCAAGAGTCAAATATTTGGATGAACATACGGTATCGATCTGTGGGGGAAGTATTGATGCGGAGGCAGATAATTGTATAGATGATGAGTTTATCAGAAGAATTCGTGCATCCTACTATCTGTTGGGAGCAATGCTCGGTAAATATAAGCGATCCAGCGTGGCATTACCGGGTGGATGCAATATAGGAAGCAGACCGATTGATTTACATATCAAAGGATTTAAAGCACTGGGTGCTAATGTCGATATTCACAACAGCATGATTCATGTTGAGGCAGACCGGCTTGTGGGCAATCATATCTATATGGATGTAGTTTCGGTAGGGGCTACCATCAATGTTATGTTGGCTGCAGTTTTGGCAGAGGGTAAGACAACGATTGAGAATGCGGCGAAAGAACCGCATATCGTTGATGTTGCAAACTTCTTAAACAGCATGGGTGCCAATATCAAAGGAGCCGGAACGGATGTCATTCGAATTAGCGGAGTGGAGAAGCTGACTGGAACGGAATATTCTATTATTCCGGATCAGATTGAAGCGGGAACTTTTATGGTTGCTGCTGCGGCAACGAAAGGTGATATTACGATAAAGAATGTAATTCCGAAACATTTAGAGGCTATTTCCTCTAAGCTCAAGGAGATTGGTGCTGTTGTCTTGGAATATGATGATGCAGTGAGAGTAGTGAGCAATCACAGATTGCGTTCCACCAATATCAAGACATTGCCATATCCCGGATTTCCAACGGATATGCAGCCGCAGATGGCGGTGGTATTGGCATTATCCGAGGGAACTTCCATTATCACAGAGAGCATCTTTGAGAATCGTTTCAAATATGTGGATGAACTGTTCCGCATGGGCGGACAGATCAAAGTTGAGGGTAACACCGCCATTATTGATGGCGTGGAGGAATTTGTGGGTGCCAATGTTGTGGCACCGGACTTACGCGCAGGAGCAGCGTTAGTAATTGCAGGATTAGCTGCAGAGGGATATACGGTAGTTGAAGATATCAAATATATTCAGCGTGGATATGAAGATTTTGATGAGAAGATTCGCACATTGGGCGGACAGATCGCTATCGTAGAGACGGATAAAGAAATCCAGAAATTCAAACTGAAAGTCGGATGAGCATAGAAACCGGATGGTTTTCGCACTCATACGCAAAACATTCTCTTTTGTTTATTCTTTTTCTTTTCAGATCAGGTGTTTCTTTCGGAGCACCTGATTCATGAACCGATTCGGTTCTGTTTTATTCATTTAAATATACAACTACAGAAGAGGAGGCGTATTTTTTGTACCAAATTCTTGTGTTACATGATGTGCCGGAACGAGCAGCCAGGATAAAGGATTATCTTCGACTCAGTTCCTGTAACGTGTTGGAAGGCAGGATTGAAAAAGCATCGGATTACAGAGATTGGATGGAATCCGTCGATGGCATTCTGCTTTATTGTGACACTGCGACCGATTATTACAATGTTTGTGAGGAGATACGTACCGTGACGCAGACACCCGTTCTTGTTCTGTCCGGCGAATCGGATGAATGGGTAAAAATAAAAATGTTTCAATGTGGTGCAGATGATTATCTGGTTGAACCATTTCCACAGGGAGAATTGCTGGCCAGATTAAGGGCGCATATTGAGAGATATCGGAGACTGACAAGGCCTTTCGGATATATTGAAATAAATGAACTTAAGATTGATACGTTCAGCCGCAGAGTATATGTAGATGATGAGCCGGTAGAACTTCGGTCAAAGGAATTCGAGGTGCTGCTCTATCTGGCACAGAGGCCCAACATGACGGTGACAAAACAGGAGATTTACACGGCAGTCTGGAAGGATAGTCTGGGAGAAGGATATTACAATTCCGTTTCGGTTCATGTCAAGCGAATTCGGAAAAAGATTGAAAAGGATCCGGAGAATCCCAAATTTCTGGAAACGGTATGGGGAGTCGGATATCGGTTTCGGATGTAGAAAGAATGCAAAAGATGTGGTACAATACGGGTATCTTTTTACAGGAGGATCGATTACAGATGAAAGTAGAGATATTATATGAGGATCAGGATATCCTTGTATGCATTAAGCCGTTTGGCATGCCGGTACAGAGTGACAAGAGCAGGGATACCGATCTGCTTACCTATCTGAAACATCATATTTATGAAAATGAAGACCTGGATGAAGAACCGTATCTTGCCATGGTACATCGCTTAGACCGCCCGGTGGGGGGTGTTATGGTATTTGCCAAGAATCAGAAGGCCGCAGCAAATCTGTCGGATCAGGTACAGGATGGAAGTATGGTAAAATTCTATCAGGCGGTAGTGACCGGAGAATTACCGGATGATTACGGGATTTTGGAGGATTATCTTATAAGGGACGGGAAGACCAATACATCCAAAGTGGTAAAGAAGGGAACGAAGGGTGCGAAAAAAGCAGAGTTGGAATACGAAGTGCTGGATGTGATGGAGACAGATGAAGGTGTTCTTTCTTATATATTGATCGAACTGCTGACTGGCAGGCATCATCAGATTCGTGTCCAACTGGCAAGCCGGGGCGTGGGTATATATGGGGATACCAAATATAATCCCGGGTTTTCCAAGACAAAAAAGAAATACCAGCAGATTGCACTCTATGCGACAAGGCTGGAATTTGAGCATCCGGCAAGCGGAGAGCACATGGTATTCAAGACCGAACCGGAGGGAGACGCATTTGATGTGATCGAGCTGGACGAATTTTAGATGTCGTGATCCATAGCGTAAAGCAGATGAAAACAGACGGTAACAGAATATAAGAGAAAAAACGGGGCACCCTATCTTAGGAACAGTTTCTAAAAAAGACGGGCTGTCCTGTTTTGTTATTGTGAAGGTTCGAAAAGTCAAGCCGAGCAGGCGAAATCGCAGGCGGGAGGGAAAAGAGTATGGAGTTTGGGAAAAAATATTGGAATCCGACAGTGAAGAAACTTGTTATAGCGGCCCTTTGCGCGTTGATTCTCTATCATACATTCCGTTTTATTCTGCCGCTGGTGTTTCCTTTTGTGATAGCAGGAATCATCGTGGTTATCTATTATCCGTTTCTTCGAAGAACCTTGGAGCAGACAAGATTGTGGAATGGCAATGCAAAAAAATTTTTGTTGACTGCGGCGGTCATATTGTTTTATGTCGGTATTCTGGTTTTGCTTGTCCTGCTGGGTAGTTATCTGTTCGGACAGGGAAGGAGTATTCTGCTCAATTTCCCCTTTTATCAGGCGAAAATATTATGCCTTGTAAAAAACTGCTGTGGGAGACTGGACGGTTTTTTGCAGATGGAGGAAGGTGCATGCTATGGCTATATGGAGGAGCTGTTCGGGACGGCATGGTCAGATTCAATGACCGGAATGCTTCCGAAAGTCACCGGGTACTCGGTTCGGATGGCACGGAGTATATTTCAGATTTTGTTCAGCGTGATCGTTATGGTGATCGCGACATTTTTTATGGTGCAGGATTACGATGATATCCGGAATAATACGATTCAGTCGGAGATCGGGAGAAGTGTCTGTCGTGTTCTTAGTAAAAGCAAAGACACGCTTCGCATTTATATACGTGCTCAGGCATTGATCATGCTGCTCGACGGTATTCTCTGCACGATAGCTTTTTTCATCATCCATCAGCCCTATGCATTTGTTTTGGGACCGGTGGTGGCGATTGTCGATGCCCTGCCCATACTGGGCTCCGGACTCGTGTTGATTCCATATATACTCTATCTTCTGCTCGGCAGGAAAGTCTGGCAGGCGGGAGTTCTTTTTCTTTCTTATGTAGGTTGTCTTGTGATCCGCCAGATCATTGAGCCACGGATGATTGGCAATCAGATTGGTATCAAGCCGTTATATACCGTCATCAGCATGTATGTCGGATTCAAATTATTTGGAATTCCGGGATTCCTGCTTGGCCCGATCGGAATGATCATCGGAAAAGAAGTGGTTGAAAAGTAATCTTAATAAGGCTATAATAATTTTGATTGGCATTTTTCCCGGTCGTGTCAGATTCCGGCTGGGTGAAAGAAATAAAGAGTACGTAGATAAAGGAGTTTGCAATGGCAAAGGAGAAGAAATTAGTGGAACAGATTACCTCTATGGAAGAGGATTTCGCGCAGTGGTATACGGATGTTGTGCGAAAAGCAGATTTGATCGATTACACCAGTGTCAAGGGATGTATGGTGATCAAGCCGGCGGGATACGCGATTTGGGAGTTGATTCAGAAACAGTTGGATGAAAGGTTCAAAGCAACCGGAGTGGAGAATGTTTATTTACCGATGTTCATTCCGGAGAGCCTGCTTCAGAAGGAAAAAGATCATGTAGAGGGATTTGCACCGGAGGTCGCATGGGTGACGCATGGCGGTCTCAATCCACTACAGGAGAGATTGTGTGTAAGACCTACCTCTGAGACACTGTTTTGTGATTTTTATGCAAATGAGATCGAGTCATACCGGGATCTGCCAAAGGTATATAACCAGTGGTGTTCCGTTGTGCGCTGGGAAAAAGAGACGTTCCTTCGCTCCAGAGAGTTCTTGTGGCAGGAGGGACATACCGCCCATGCGACAGCAGAGGAAGCGGAGGAGAGAACCATTCAGATGCTGAATCTCTATGCAGATTTCTGTGAAGAGGTTCTTGCGATTCCGGTTGTCCGGGGACAGAAGACAGAGAAGGAGAAGTTTGCGGGCGCAGAGGCGACCTACACGATTGAGGCCCTGATGCATGACGGCAAGGCGTTGCAATCCGGCACGAGCCACAATTTCGGAGACGGATTTGCAAAGGCATTTGGGATTCAGTATACCAGCAAGGATAACAAGTTAGAATATGTATATCAGACTTCATGGGGAATGACCACGAGATTGATCGGTGCCATCATCATGGTACATGGGGACAATTCCGGTCTGGTGTTGCCGCCAAGAATTGCACCGACTCAGGTCATGATCGTTCCGGTTATGCAGAAGAAGGAGGGTGTGCTGGAAAAAGCGGCTGAACTCAAAGAAAAATTATCTGCGTATCGCGTGAAGGTAGATGATTCCGATAAGAATCCGGGATGGAAATTCGCAGAGCAGGAGATGCGGGGAATCCCGATCCGGGTGGAGATTGGTCCGAGAGACATCGAAGCGAACAAGGCATTGCTGGTTCGTCGGGATACCGGAGAGAAGATTGAGGTATCACTGGATGAGATCGAGCAAAAGGTAGGCGAACTGCTTGCGGATATCCAGAAGAACCTTTATGAGAAAGCGTTGAAACATCGGGAGGAGAACACCCATACAGCAGCTACATGGGAAGAGTTTACGGATATCATCGAGAACAAACAGGGCTTTATCAAGGCGATGTGGTGCGGCGAGACTGCCTGTGAAGAGGCGATCAAGGATGAGACCGGTGCATCTACACGTTGTATGCCGTTTGTGCAGGAGCAGATTGGAGATGTCTGTGTGCATTGCGGCAAACCGGCTAAAAAGATGGTATATTTTGGAAGAGCGTATTAATCAAGGAGGACAGAACAGATGAATATTGTATGTTTGGATTTAGAGGGCGTATTGGTACCGGAGATCTGGATCGCGTTTGCAAAGGAGAGTGGAATTCCGGAGCTTACAAAGACGACGAGAGATGAACCGGATTATAATAAATTGATGACATGGAGACTCGGTGTGCTGAAAGAGCATGGTCTCGGACTTAAGGAGATTCAGGAGACCATCGCAAAGATCGATCCGATTCCGGGCGCAAAGGAATTCTTAGATGAACTTCGTGTGATCATTATCAGTGATACCTTCGAGCAGTTTGCAACACCGCTTATGAAGAAACTCGGATGGCCGACCATCTTCTGCAATTCTTTGGAAGTAGCAGAGAGTGGTGAGATCACCGGATTCCGGATGCGCTGCGAGCAGTCCAAACTGACCACGGTGAAGGCATTGCAGTCTATTGGATACGAGACGATTGCCAGCGGAGACAGTTACAATGATCTGGGCATGATCCGTGCAAGCAAGGCCGGATTTTTATTCAAGAGCCCGGATAATATCAAGAGTGACAATCCGGATCTTGCAGCATACGAGAACTATGATGAACTGCTCGCTGCAATTAAAGAAGTTCTGTAGTTTCGACACATTACTCAATATTGAAAAGGCATAGGAGGGACTCAACATGGATACATTACAGGCATTAAAAGAGAGGCACTCGGTTCGTGCCTTTACCGATGAGAAGATAGATGAGAAGATGCGGGATGTTCTCGATCAGTTTGTGAAGGAAGTGAATCGGGAAAGCGGTCTTCACATTCAGATACGGTATGATGATCCGGATGGATTTGATTCAAAACTGGCAAAGTACGGCAAATTTAAAAATGTCCGTA
>CAJOMI010000070.1 GCA_905235545.1 uncultured Lachnospiraceae bacterium
TGTATTTCTTCTGTTCACTGACTTTTGTCGATCCGGCATACCACAATAATAGAATAAAGTTATACGGTACGATCAGAATGTTCCGAAGAATCATCATGGTCAATCGTTTTGCCATATGCAATCCCTCCTGAATTACACCTCAATATCCCAGAAACCGTCTAAGGTTGCAAAATAGTCTTCCGGAGTCTCTGCACGACGAATCATCGTTGTGCTGCCGTCTTCCCGAAGCAGAATCTCGGAGGATTTTAATTTGCCGTTGTAATTGTAGCCCATTGAAAATCCGTGGGCACCGGCGTCATGAATGATCAGTATATCTCCTATGTCAATCTTCGGAAGCTTGCGGTCGATGGCAAACTTGTCGTTATTCTCGCAAAGAGAGCCGGTCACATCGTATGTGTGATCACAAGGGGCATTTTCTTTTCCCATAACCGTGATGTGATGATAAGCACCGTACATAGCCGGACGCATCAGATTTACGGCGCAGGCATCCACGCCGATGTACTCTTTGTGGGTGTGCTTTTCATGGATTGCCTTGGTTACCAGATGGCCGTACGGAGCCAACATGAAACGTCCCAGTTCCGTATAGATGGCAACATCTCCCATGCCTGCAGGAACCAATACTTCCTCATATGCCTTTCGCACGCCCTCACCGATGGCGAGAATATCATTCGGTTCTTTATCCGGTGTATATGGAATACCGACACCGCCGGAAAGGTTGATAAAGGAAATCTTGACACCGGTTTCTTCCTTTAATTCCACAGCAGTCCGGAATAAGATTTTTGCAAGAGTCGGGTAGTATTCATTGGTCACGGTGTTACTTGCGAGAAATGCATGCATGCCGAATTCCTCTGCACCGAGTTCCTTGAGCTTCTTAAAAGCATCTGTCATCTGTGGTCTTGTCATTCCGTATTTTGCATCGCCCGGATTATCCATAATGGTGTTTGCAATGGCGAATTTACCGCCCGGATTGAAACGACAGGAGATTCGCTTCGGAATGCCGGTTGCTTCCTTCAAAAAGTCGATATGTGTAATGTCATCTAAATTGATGGTTGCACCAAGCTTTGCAGCGAGTTGAAACTCTTCGGCCGGTGTGTCATTGGAAGAAAACATGATGTCTTTTCCGGCAAATCCACAACGGTCAGACATCAATAATTCGGTATAAGAAGAACAGTCTGTGCCGCATCCCTCTTCCTGTAAGATTTTCAAAATCGTAGGATTCGGTGTCGCTTTTACTGCAAAAAATTCTTTGAACCCCTTGTTCCAGGAAAATGCCTGTTTTAATTTTCTTGCATTCTCTCGGATTCCCTTCTCATCATAGAGATGAAACGGTGTGGGATACTGGTTGCAGATTGCGTCAAGTTGTTCTTTGGTCACAAATGGTGTTTTCATAAATGTATAATCCTTTCTGTTTTATTTAAGACAATCTGTGATATAGGATGATATTATTCACCTATACAATATAGTAGTGTTTTTTTGTTGTTTGTCAAGAAGAACACGAAAAGGTTGAAAAGAAAAGAAGGTTCTGCTATAATAAATCTGTTTGAGAATATACAGGAGGCAGAGTTATGGATAAAAAAACGATGTTAAAACTGTTTAGAGAGGCGTTTCTTCGCTCTTTCATTGTGCTGATTGGAGTCGGGATTATTGGATTTGGCATTTATTTTATATTAGGACGCAATTCTGACAAGAAGCAGGAAGCAAGTATTGCTACGACAGAAGATTCTACATATAACGAAGAGGAGACAGTGGCGGAACTGGACAAGGAAACCGCAAGTGAAGCAGAGGCTGCAAGTTCGGAAGAGGTGACAACGGAGGAGATTACAACCGAAGAGATCACAACGGAAGAAATTACAACCGAAGAGGTTACGACGGAAGCAATTAGTTCCACAGAGAAAAAAATATTGGTTTTGAACAGTACAAAGGTATCCGGTCTGGCAAAGGCGTGGATGAACAAGTTACAGGGTGACGGATTCCAGAATATGGCAACCGGTAACTATTCGGTTTCCGGTCAGGAACAGACGGTTATTTATGTTCCGGAAGAAGGAATGGGTCAGGATTTGGTAAGCTACTTTAAAGACGCTAGGATTGAAGTTGGTTCGTTAAACTCAAACATTGATGTATCAACTGACGGAGTTGAAATTTTTATTGTGATAGGAAGTAATGATACATCCGTTCAGTAACAGAGGTATTTTATGAGAGACAGAATCGAATTGCTGGATACAGTGATAGATGTGGCATCCACTAATACTGTGTGTAAATCTGTCAAGCAGTATCTGAGCAGAGAGGGAAGCAGTGTCCTTTATTTCCTGAATAGTGAGACTTTATTGTTGTTACAAAATAATCAGGAATATCGGGAAGTTTTGGGGAGTTGTGAATGGGTTTTGCCCGGTAACCAGAACGTGAATGCAAGCGTGGACGAGGTTGCAGGATCAGATCGGGATGTTTTTGTATTTGAAAGTTTTTTTGAATCTATACTGGATCATGCCATTGAGAAGGGATATGAGTTTTTTCTTCTGGCAGAGGATTCGGAAAGATTTAATTATATGAAAGAAAATATACATGAGAAACGTCCGTATTTGACGCTTAGCGGTATGTTTCTCACGGACAAAGAAGAATCTCTGGATCATGTCGTGAACGAAATCAATTCTATGGCTCCGGATATTCTTTTAGTTGCATTGGATGAGAAGAAACAGTGGGAAATGATAAAACAGTTTCGGAATCAAATCAATGCAGGTCTGATGTTGTTTACCGGCAATATATTATATAATAAGGTGGTTGCCGAAGCAGAAGTGCCGGAGCCTATACAAAAGTTACGTATTGCCAATTTATACAAGTGGCTGCGGATTGAAGGGATCAAGCAGACACTCAATAATTTAAAAATGAAAATAGTAATAAAACGTCATCATAAGGACAATAAATAGTTCCTCTTAGGCAATTTATCTAAAAATAATCTGTGTAATTTTTGGCTTTCCCGATAATGTTAGGAAATTTATACGATTTTTTGAAAAAAATTATTTTCTGGCGTGAAAAATGGCGGATTGTTCGGTACATATCGATAATAAAGAATCAAAAAAATGTGCATTTTTATCACAATATCTTTTGCGTTCATTATTTTTACTTTTTTATTTGTTGAATAATGGTATATCATTCGAATATTAATTGTTGTATGATAACGCTGTGATTCAAATAAAATGATACCCAAGGAGGAATTAACTATGGCTAGTTTGTCACTCAAAAACATTTACAAGATTTATCCAAACGGATTCAATGCAGTTAAGGATTTTTCTCTTGATATTGAAGACAAAGAATTTGTCATCTTTGTTGGTCCGTCAGGATGTGGTAAATCAACAACTCTTCGTATGATCGCCGGATTGGAAGACATCAGTTCAGGAGAACTTTGGATTGGTGATAAGATGGTGAATGATGTGGAGCCAAAAGACAGAGATATCGCAATGGTATTCCAGAACTACGCTTTGTATCCACACATGACAGTATATGAAAATATGGCATTTGGTCTTAAACTCAGAAAGGTACCGAAGGAGAGAATTGATAAGCAGGTACATGAAGCAGCTAAGATTCTTGATATTGAACATTTGCTTGACAGAAAGCCGAAGGCTTTATCAGGTGGTCAGAGACAGCGTGTGGCTATGGGACGTGCGATCGTTCGTGAGCCAAAAGTATTCCTGATGGATGAGCCTTTATCCAACCTGGATGCCAAGTTGAGAGTTCAGATGCGTGTTGAGATTTCTAAGTTACATCAGAGATTACAGACAACGATCATCTATGTAACACATGATCAGACAGAGGCTATGACACTTGGTACCAGAATCGTAGTTATGAAGGACGGTATTATTCAGCAGGTGGATTCTCCACAGAACTTATATGATAAGCCGACCAACTTATTTGTTGCCGGTTTCATGGGTACTCCTCCGATGAACTTTATTGAGTGTAAAGTAGTAAAATCCGGAGCAGATATCTTGCTTATGTTCGGTTCTAATTCCGTTAAACTTCCGGAAGATAAGGCATCTATTTTGATCGAGCAGGGTTATGTTGATAAAGAAGTTATTTTGGGTATTCGTCCGGAAGACATTCATGATGAGCAGTTGTTTATTGAGTCTTCTCCAAACAGTGTTGTGGATGCTACTATTACAATCTATGAGATGTTAGGTGCGGAAGTTTACTTGTACTTTACATTGGATCAGTTTGATGTTACGGCAAGAGTAAATCCTCGTACAACAGCAAGACCTGGAGATACCGTACAATTGGCATTTGATGTGAGCAAGATTCACATCTTTGATAAAGAGACAGAACAAAAGGTTTTGGATTAATTTCTTTGTTTTCTTCCCTAAAGGGGCGACTGCATTGCGGTCGCTTCTTTTTCTTTTAAACAAATTTTATCTTATCTGTGAAAATCTGTGAAAATTTAGTATTTTTTTTCAACATTTACTTCCCTTTTTTTATAATTTCCGTTAGAATATAGGTAGGTGTATTTAAAATTTTATAATAAGGAGAGATGAAAATGATATCAAATCAAATATTACAAGATACGATAGAAGGAATCAAAGCAATCACGAGAATTGATCTTTGTGTTATGGACACAGAGGGTAAGGCTTTGGCATCTACTCTTCGTGATACGGAGGAGTATGCTGAATCAGTGCTGGCGTTCGTGGATTCTCCGGCAGAGAGTCAAATGCTTCAGGGATATCAGTTTTTTAAAGTGTTTGATGATAATCAGCTGGAATATGTTATTATTGCAAAGGGCGAAGCAGATGATGTATATATGATCGGTAAAATTGCTGCATTCCAGGTGCAGAATCTTCTGGTTGCCTATAAAGAACGGTTTGATAAAGATAATTTCATCAAGAATCTGTTGCTGGACAATCTGCTTTTGGTTGACATTTATAATCGTGCAAAGAAGCTGCATATCGATACGGATGTCAGAAGAGTTGTGTTTATTATCGAGACAAAGAACGAGAAGGATACCAATGCATTAGAGACCATTCGCAATATCTTTTCAAGCAAGGTCAAGGATTTTGTAACCGCAGTAGATGAGAAGAATATTATTCTTGTCAAAGAGGTAAAGCAGGATGAGACCTATGAGGATATGGAGAAAACCGCTAAAGTAATTGTAGACATGCTGAATACGGAGGCAATGTCATCGGTTCATGTGGCGTATGGTACTATTGTCAATGAGATTAAGGAAGTATCCAGATCTTACAAGGAAGCAAAGATGGCGCTCGATGTCGGGAAAATCTTTTATGGCAATCGCAATATCATTGCTTACAGCAACCTGGGAATTGGACGTTTGATCTATCAGTTGCCAATCCCTCTTTGTAAGATGTTTATCAAGGAGATTTTTGAAAATCGTTCTCCGGATGATTTTGACGATGAAACCCTTACGACGATCAATAAGTTTTTTGAGAATAATCTGAATGTTTCAGAGACATCAAGACAATTATATATTCATAGAAATACATTGGTATATCGTCTGGACAAATTGCAAAAGAGTACAGGTCTGGATCTCCGCGTGTTTGAAGATGCTATCACATTTAAGATTGCACTTATGGTTGTTAAATATATGAAATACATGGAGACATTGGAATACTAATATTAGGAAAGGAGTTCGGATATGATAGCGCTTGATCATGTAACCATGAAGTATCCGACAGGAGTAACAGCATTAGATGATGTTTCTTTGAAAATTAATGATGGAGAGTTTGTTTTTGTTGTGGGTAGCAGTGGATCCGGAAAGACGACTCTGATCAAATTACTTTTAAAAGAGATTAAGCCAACGAAAGGTGAGATTACAGTTGGCGACATGCGTTACAGCACTATGAAACGAAAAGATGTTCCTATGCTAAGAAGAAAAATGGGAGTCGTCTTTCAGAATTTCCGTTTGTTAAAGGATCGGACGGTATTTGAAAATGTTGCATTTGCACAACAGGTAATAGAGAAACCACAGAAAGAGATTCGCAGGCAGGTGCCGGCAATCCTTACTATGGTTGGATTGGCACAGAAGTATAAGCAGTATCCCAGACAGCTTTCGGGTGGAGAGCAACAAAGAGTAGCACTTGCCAGAGCGATTGTAAATAACCCGGAATTGATTCTCGCAGATGAGCCAACCGGTAATCTGGATCCGAATAACTCAATGGAGATCATGAATCTTTTGGAACAAATTAATAAAAAGGGAACAACGGTGATTGTGGTTACCCATAATAAAGAAATCGTGAATAATATGCAAAAGAGAGTGGTGACGCTCAAAAAGGGCAAGATAATCAGCGATGAAGAAAAAGGTGGATATCATAATGAAGATTAGTACATTGGGATACAGTATCCGGCAAGGATTCAAGAACATAAGAAGAAACCTGTTGTTTTCCCTCGCATCCATTGGAACAATAATAGCTTGTGTTTTTCTTTTTGGAGTTTTTTATTCAGTTGTAGAAAATATGCAGCAGATCGTCAGGTCAGTTGAAGATTCTTTGACGATTTCTGTTTTTTTTGACGAAAATATCGACGAAGAAAGAATATCACAAATCGGAACAGAATTGCAGGGAATCAACAATGTAGCAAGTGTATATTATATTACGGCAGATAAGGCGTGGGCATCCTATATTGAAGATGTTTATCAAGGAGATAAAGAATATGTAGATTCGGTATTTGGGGAGGATAATCCATTACAGAATAGCGCATCTTACGAGTTAACATTGAAGGATATAAAAGAACAGAAGGCTACCGTTGAGCAGATTCAATCGATTTCCGGAGTGCGCAAGGTTAATTCCAGTGACAGTACGGCAAGCAATCTGAATTCGCTGCAGAATTTAGTAACGTATTCTTCAATCAGTGTGATTGTAATTCTTTTACTGGTTTCCTTGTTTCTGATCAGCAATACAATTACGATTGGTATATCGGTTCGAAAAGAAGAAATTGCAATTATGAAATTGATTGGCGCAAAGGATTTCTTTGTTCGGGCACCTTTTTTGGTGGAGGGAATTATAATCGGCTTGATCGGTTCTGTTATTCCGCAATGCATCGTATATTTTATGTATCAAGCAGTGACACAGTATTTGAAAGGGCATTTTTCCATAGTGGAATCCATGGTAAGTTTCGTACCGGTTGGAGAAATCTTTAAAGAACTGACCCCGATTGCAATACTGTTTGGAGTAGGTGTTGGATTTTTGGGTAGTTTAGTGACGACACACAGACATTTGAAAGTATAAAATAGAAAGATGCTGATAACAGGAGGAGATAACAGTGACTCAAACAGCAAGACGATACATGTGTCTGCTGGTTGTATTTTCAATTGTATGCAGTTTTTTTGAATGCAATATGAAGGTATATGCCGCAGAAACGGACAACAATACACAGGAACAACCGGTAACAGAGGCACCGGCGGTAACAGAGGCACCGACGGTGACAGAAGCCCCATCAGTAACGGAAACACCGTCGAAGACAGAGTCCTCGACTGCTTCTGAGAAAAAAGATCAGAATAAAAAAACGAAAAAAACGACGGAAAAGTCAAATACGAAGTCAACTCCGAAAACGGAGGCTCCGACCATACCGAATGCACCGGTAGTAAACGGACCGTCAGCCGCAGAAGTAGAGCAGGCAAGAGAAAATGTGAAAGAAGCCGAAGAAAATCAAAAAAGTGCGCAGGAACTTTTGGATAGTCTTAAAAATACAAAGTTGAGTATAGAAGATTATATAATTCGACTTGATAAAATGCTGACGCAAATGCAAAGTGATATCTATGAGTTGGAAAAAAATCAAGCAATCTTAGAACAGTCAATCCAAGAGAAACAACAGGAATTAGAAGAGGCGAAAGCTGCACAGACGCAGCAATATGATTCTATGAAATTTCGAATTCAGATGGTTTATGAGTCAGGTCAAAAACGATATCTGGATGTTTTGCTGTCTGCCACCTCTATGACTGATATGTTGAATAAATCGGAATATATTAGTCAAGTCTCTTTATATGATTATAATCTGTTAAAGCAACTGAAGGACGCTAAGGAGAAAGTTGCAAACATTAAACAGAAATTGGATGTCGATTTGGAAGCCAACGAAGTACTCCAAAAAGATATCAAAGCGCAAAAGGAAATAGTCGAGCAAATATTGGCTGAGAAAAATGCACAGGTAGCCGAGTATGAGGAAACGATTAAAATGCAGGAAGAGGAAGTTGCCAAGTATACCAAGGCGAAAGAGGAGGCAGAGTCAATTATAGCGGCAGCGGAAGCAGCGGCAGCGGCGGCAGCAGCAGCCTCGGCGGAAAGCAATAGTTCGACCAGTACCTATACGGGAGGCGTATTTCAATGGCCGGTTCCCGGCAACTATACAATCACATCTCCTTTTGGTAACAGAAACTCACCGACTGCAGGTGCAAGTTCTTACCATAGAGGAATTGATATTGCCTGTCCGACCGGCTCCAATGTAGTTGCGGCGGCATCGGGAACGGTTATTGTTGCAACTTATAATTACGCAGAAGGCAATTATGTTTGTATTGATCATGGCGGTGGCGTGGTTACCGTGTATATGCACAACTCTTCGCTGATCGCATCGGTAGGAGATAGTGTTACAGCGGGACAGACAATCGCTTTGTCCGGTTCCACCGGAGTTTCTACCGGACCGCATTGTCATTTTGGCGTTCGAGTGAATGGTGAATATGTGAATCCTATGGGATATTTACAATGATTGATAGGAAAGAAGGATATTGATGAAGAATAGATGGTTTAAAAAATCAACCGGATTAGTTATGATGACTGCTTTGATGATTGGAACCGTCGGATGTGGTAGTGTGAAAATGACATTGCCGGATGTGACGAAGGAAAGCAAGAATACAGATAGCAGTAAGATGTTGAAGAACAGTGAAGTGATAGAAGAGGATACCAATGATAAATTAGAGACAATTCAAAGTCTGATCGACAGCAATTTTTATTTTGATGAAGATGAACAGGCTATACAGGACGGTATTATCAAAGGATATTTGGAAGGACTGGATGATCCTTACTCCGTATATTATACGAAGGAAGAATTTGAAAGCTTTATGCAGGATAATGAAGGAGAGTATGTCGGAGTGGGGGTACAGGTATCCCAGGCGGCAGACACCAAAATTGTTACGGTCGTAAAAGTATTCGAAGACAGTCCGGCAAAGGAAGGCGGGATGCTGGCAGATGACATCATCACAAAAGTGGACGGTGAGGACATCAGCGGACTGGATATTGATACTATCGTGGATAAGATCCGTGGGCAAGAGGATACAGAGGTAACGATAACGGTTTATCGAAGTTCGGATGGCAAAGAATATGAATTGACGATGAAGCGTAAGAAAGTTGAAAATCCGACTGTAGAGTATAAGATGCTGGACAACAATATCGGTTATGTCAGTGTTTCCAGTTTCTATGAAGTAACGGCAAATCAGTACATTGCTGCGGTAGAAGATCTCAAGTCTCAGGGGATGGAAGGATTGATCGTTGATCTCAGAGATAATGGTGGCGGCCTTTTGGACATCGCGGTTGAGATGTTAGATTATATGCTTCCGGAAGGCATAATTGTGTACACGGAAGACAAGACAGGTAAGATTACAAGTGAGTATAATTCCACAGATGATGAGCAGTTTACGATGCCGTTGGCACTTTTGGTCAATGGATACAGCGCATCTGCTTCCGAGATATTCGCCGGCGCCATCAAGGACTATGGCATCGGAACCCTTGTGGGAACCAATACCTTTGGAAAGGGAATCGTACAGAGAACATTTCCGTTAAATGATGGATCAGCCGTCAAGCTCACGATTGCCAAATATTTCACGCCGAATGGTAATGACATTCATAAAGTTGGAATTAAGCCGGATATTGAGGTGCAATTTGATGCGGATGCATATAGGGAATCCAAGGGCGAAAAGGATAACCAGTTAGATGAGGCAGTTAACTGTATTTTGGAGAAACTGGGAAAAGAGGTTCCGCAAAAAGAGGCAAATTCGACTGACGAGGAACAGGCAGAAGAATAGCAGACAGAACAACAACAGTAATCAGATGACAAACAGGATATGAGTATTTGAAGGAGGCACATTTTGGAAAAGGAATTAGTTATCGTTTTGGATTTTGGCGGTCAGTATAATCAGTTGATTGCCCGGCGCGTTCGAGAGTGCAATGTTTATTGTGAAGTTCATCCATATACGATTGGATTGGAGAAAATAAAAGAAATGAATCCGAAGGGAATCATTTTTACGGGAGGACCGAACAGCGTATATGATGAGGAATCTCCAAGATGTGAGAAGGAACTTTTAGAGGCAGGGATTCCGATTCTGGGCATCTGCTATGGCTCCCAGTTGATGAGTTATCTGTTGGGCGGCGAGGTGGCAACTGCACCGGTTTCCGAATACGGAAAAACAGAGGTGGAAGTTGATCAGAATTCTGTCTTATTCGGGAATGTAGAGAAAATGACCATCTGTTGGATGAGCCACACCGACTATATCGCAAAGGCACCGGAAGGATTCAAGGTGGTAGCGACCACTCCGGTTTGCCCGGTGGCAGCGATGGAGAATCCGGACAAGAAACTCTATGCGGTGCAGTTCCATCCGGAG
>CAJOMI010000071.1 GCA_905235545.1 uncultured Lachnospiraceae bacterium
TTTCATCACACACTTCCCCTATTCCGCTTACCTTTCATCAGATCAATTTAGCCATTCTGGATTCTATCATATCTGAATTCCGATTGCAAGAAAACATTCTTGTTCGTTTGTACGTTCAAAATGTAATCTGTCTTTGCCTTTTCAGCTCGACTTCTTGGACTTTCATAGTAAAAAGAGTTGTAAAAAACCTGTTTTTCTGTTAAACTGCTGAATGTATGAAAAATAAGCATTCCTGCGGTGAAACTGTGCTATATACACAACAAATACAGTTTAGATTTGCATTTCGCAATCATCTAAAAGGAATATCCATAGCGAGGTGGAAACATGATTGATCAAGCAAAGCGTTTTGCCAACAAAAACAAATATTGTTACTATCTGATCTATATACTGTTTTGTATGTACGGTTATCTTTTTTCTTTACTCTGTCTTATTATGCGTATCTTCCCCATTAAGCATAATAAGATCGTGTGCTGTAATATGAAGGGAAAACGATACGGCGACAATCCGAAATATATCGTGGACGAGTTGCTTGCCGAGCATGCAGACTACGATATCGTCTGGCTTATGCGACCGGATATTGACGCCGAGCTGCCGGAAGGTGTCCGACGCGGCAAATACCGTATGCTTTCCATGGCATATGAACTTACTACAGCGAAGATATGGATCGACAGCAACACAAAGCCCCTCGGTACTTTGAAACGAAAGGGACAATATTTTATACAGACCTGGCACGGAAGCTATGGACTCAAGAAAATGTACGGCGATATTCCGGATAAGATCAACCTGTTTGATGAGCGCAATATCCGATACAATTCAAAGATTCAGGATTTGTTCGTATCCAACAGCCATTTCTATTCTGAAATCTACCACCGTGCATTTTGGTATGACGGAGATATTTTGGAATGCGGTCCACGCAATGATATATTTTTTTCAGACGGCGATTTCCGTACCAAAGTGGAACAGTACTTTCAGACAACCGGAAAACATATGGCACTCTATGCACCTACCTACCGCAATGATTTCGGAACCGCTTCCTATCAACTGGATTTTGACCGTCTGATTTCAAATCTGGAACAGCGTTTTGGTGGAGAATGGGTGGTTCTGGTTCGCCTCCACCCGCACAATCTGATCGATGCGGCAAACTTTCTGCAATATACGGATAAAGTCATCAATGCTACCGAATACAGTGTAATGCAGGAACTTCTGGCAGCCTGCGATATTTTGATATCGGACTATTCCAGTTGTATGTTTGATTTTGTGACCACGAAAAAACCGTGTTTCATGTATGCTTCTGATGCAGCAGCTTACAAAGATGAACATGACTTTTATTTCAATATATATGATCTTCCGTTTCCGTTAGCTGAAAACAACGATGAGATGGAAAATATCATCTTACAATTTGATCCTGTGGCATACGAGAAAGACCTGCAGGCTATGTTTGATATGGTCGGTCTGAAAGAAAATGGTACCGCTTGCAAACAGGTTGTGGAACGAATCAAACAAATCTCTACTTCTTCAACTCTTTGAGGATGGAGAATAACTGTCTGCGTTTGATATATACACAAAATGCCCCAATTGCAATTGCCAGAATTCGGATCCATATAAACTTATATCCCACCGCCAGGATTACTGTTGCTGTTGCAAATCCAAACAGGATTAGAAGCATTGTCTTAATATCGAACAAATCGGTCGGACAATCATTCTTTTTACAAACGATTCTCATAAAAATATAATGCACTACGCCAAATACCATATAACTGATCAACGTCGTAAATCCTGCTGCCAGATATCCGAAAATCGGAATCAGCCAGTAATTTAATAAAATATTGAGGCCTGCCGCTCCAATGGACGCTACCGATGTAATACGGCTCTCTTCAAAGAAAAACTCAACATTGATAAAGTGCTGATAAAAGAACATAACCACAACACTGGATGCAAGTGGCGGAATGATCCAAATTGCCTCCTGAAATTCAGGCGGTGCGAGGATTCTCACAGCCTCCGGTGCAAATGCGATGAGCATCAAATTAATGAGCGCAATTATCAGCAAAGACAGATTTATAACTTTACCGATTCCATCATAAGATTTATCTTTTAGCTTTTTAAAAAGCCACGGCTGCAGAGCCTGATTGATAGATGATCCAAACAATTGCAGTGCCATGGACGCACTATATGCAACACTGTATGTAGCCGCTTCTGCTTTTCCCACAAGACTCTTTATTATGATTCGATCCGAATTGTGAAGCAATACGGTAGACAGATAATACGGCAACAACGGAACATTAAATTTCATCGCCCGATTCCAATACTCTTTATGATAAAACTTAAATTGCTTTTTACAGTTGACATAAATCAAAAAAAGACCGATTCCACCCTGTACAATTACACGAGCCCCCACAACAGCAGTTGCTTTGTCTTTACTGAAAACTGCTGCGATCAGGCCCAAAACCAGCATAAAAAAGCTGCTGATTATCGTAATAAACAAAACCGATAGATACCGATATTCCACCCTTCTTCTCGCTGTCCAAAATTGAATGGCAGGCATCGCATAGAGCAACGCAAAGATCATAAGTGTCATCACCGTACCCATATCCGTAAACCGATTGATCCACGAAGAACAACACAGATAAAGGATCAGGAAAAAACTGGTAATCACTATGCTCAAACATTGCATGGAAGAAGAATAGGTATCCCTGTCCTCTTCATATTTGGTGAGTCCCACCACATATCCGCCATACGCAATTCGAAATGTAGCTATAATCTCAAAAATCTCAATCCACGACAAAAAAACAGAATATTCTCCATACTGTTCTTGGGATAATATTCTTGTATAAGCCGGTATGGTAATTAAGGAAATTCCTCTCTGTAATATATTGCAGAGAGTATAACATATGGTTGCTCTGCTCTGAATCGATAAATTTTCATATTGTTGATAGAATTTGTTACTTTTCACATTCATTGTCTCTACCTTTATTTTTTTTTGTAAAAACTGTGCCAATCACTCTTTCTCTACTGTCCCAGCATGCGTCAAAAACTGCCGAATCGTCTTCTTTGTGAGCATTTTCCACCGTGTTCGCAATTCACTGTCACATTCATTTTCACACGCGGCAACCAGTTTTTCATACAAAAGTTCAGCCTGCATTTGGTCTTCCGATACAAAATAGTCTTTGCGATCTATAATCTCCGAAAAGCGCACTAATTTTTCATCCCAGATAAACCCGACAAACGGTACGTTCAATGAATATGCGCAAATACATGCATGCAGCCTCGATCCAACCACACTTTTGTATCCGGAAATCATCAAAACCAGATCTCGATCGGAATTCGGAACCCGAATCGATATATCCTCTTTTCCATATTGTTTCAGAACCGTTTGTCCAAATTTATAATCTACATCCAATCCATTGGTAAACAATTCCCATTTTAATTCCTTCTCATCCAGCAATTTCAATAAGTCACAATAAAGATCTGCCAACTGCATTTCCGTCACTGAATAACCATAGTCCGCAAATACATCTCCCCGGATGAGGTTAATTCCGATCACATCATGCTCCTGCTTTCTTTGCACGTTGTAGCACTCCGGAATCCAAAAGGCTGCATCTCCTACCGCAATCACCGGCACATGCTCATTTTTCAGATAATCCTTTTTTAATCGTTTTACTCCGACTTCGCCGTCCCTTGTTGTAAACATCTTCACACATGGATAATTGGAATAATGCGTCAGACACCGGCAGCGCCAATCCGTACCGTTATATTTCTGAACATTCATTGCGTTGAACATGACCGGAATTCCCAGCTTCTGCGCTGTATCGATTGCAACTGCATAATGTGCCCACAATTTTTGTGTGCCATACTTATAGCTTCCGCATGCAAAGATGAGCGCATCACAATCCTTTAACTGTTTGCGATAATAACGCTTTGTCCACAATTTGACTCCAAACAAAATCAAAGGATACGGTTTATGTTTGCCCGGAAACAAATTCGTAATCGCAACCATTCCTGCATAGATAAGATATCGAAATCGGAGTTGAAATGGTCGGAAATCAATCGGTTTTGTCTCATACTGTTCTCCAACCAGATAATCAACGGTTTTTGCGAGAAATTGTTCTCCATAGTTGTCCCATCCAACCAGTCCCATAAGTGCAACTTTTTTCATCGTAAACCTCCATACCTCAATCCGATCTCTTCCCTGATACAGTCCGGGTCAAAAAGCCTCTATTCATTTCCGGCAATTGTCCGAATCTTATCCGCCAAAGCATTCGGATTCCCCATTTCCACAAAATAGATTCCCTGCATCTGTTCGGAATACAATTCATGATTCGCCGCATTCTCTCCTAGTATCATAGGCTTATCCATTGCTCGATAAATATAAGCTTTCCCCGGTATCGTTCGCTTTGCTTTTTGAATTGTTTTATTAAAATGACCGGCCAAGCACAAATCCGAATAACTGATGTATTCCGCCAATTCTTCCTGTGATAACCAAACGTGATATTCTATATTCGAAGACTTTGGGCGGATATATTTATCCTGAATAGGACCAACAATAATAAAATGAAATTGGGGGGCATCTTTTAACAATTCGACTGCTTCTAAGATGATATCCAGTCCCTGTAGTGGCAATACACTTCCGAAATAGAGCACCGTAAACCGGTTCTGCATTCGTTCCGGTTTCTCATTTTCCCTTGGATAATAGATTCTTGTATCCGCCTTTAAATAAAGAACCTCCAATTTTTGCGGCTCTAATCCAAATTCCTTTGTAAAGTATTCTCCATGTGCTTTCGTATCAGAAATAACCTTGTCTGCTTTTTGAATCGTCTTAGTATCCAGACGTTTGACCAGTTTTGCTGCGACACTTTTCGGTTTGAATTTTTTCCGATCAAATACCAAGGTATCATACACGGAAATAAAAAAATCAATGATCACATACTTTTTTTTCATCTTAAAATGAAATAACGGCATTATGAGTTGCGGTGCAAATCCGACAAAAACGACATCAAATTTTTTCATAGATAAGAAAAGAAGGCGCATATACACCGAAAGTAATCTTGCCGGATAGCTTTTTTTGTTTGAGCCGATCACATATACCTGATCGGATTGTTCTTTCAAAAGATCAATCTCCTGTGTATTGCGCAAATAGTCCAGATTCTTTGTTGTCACAAATAATACACGTTTATTCCTGCATTCTTCCATCATTTGTCGTCATCCTTTTTTGCCGAAAGATCGTAATCCATCTTTCGGACATGAAACTGAATATCTTCTAATAACTTACGGTTTGCAGCAATAATATCTGCCTGAAGGCCAATGATAACAGTCATCGTACCCATCATCAGTAATGTAGAAGACAGGATTAAGGATTGCACATGACCACCGGCATTGCCTTCAATCATAAATACCAGATATCGAATTCCCAAAATCAATCCGATCAAGAACAATCCGCTTCCGATGAGTCCAAAGAATTTCAATGGCTTGTACATCATAAAGGAGCGGACGATGGTGACCATGGATTTCTTCACATAGCCAAACATACTGTTAAACAAACGGGATTCCCGAAGTTCCTCATTTGTGCGAATCGGAACCGATGTCATGGCAAATTTTTCCTGTCCGGCCTGCACAATTGTTTCCAGTGTATAGGTATAGGGATTGACAACATTCAACCGCATGGCAGCATCTCTGCTGTATGCCCGGAAACCGCTGGGTGCATCCGGAATATCGGACTTCGATGCAACACGAACCGTCCAGCTTCCGATATGCTGTAATTTCTTTTTCAGCGGTGAAAAATGTTCCGTCTGATCAATCGGACGCTCTCCGATCACAATATCCGCCTTTCCATCCAGAATCGGGCGTACGATCTTCTCAATATCCTCTCCGCAATACTGATTATCTGCATCCGTATTGACAATGATATCTGCGCCATTGCGAAGGCAGGCATCGAGCCCTGCCATAAAACCTCTTGCCAGACCTTTATTCTGCTTAAAATTTACTACATAATGAACGCCCCATTTTCTAGCTACCTCAACGGTGTTATCTGTACTTCCGTCATTGATGATCAAATATTCGATCTCGTCAATACCATCAATATGCCTTGGCAAATCATTCAGTGCAATTTCTAATGTCTCTGCTTCATTTAAGCATGGTATTTGAATAATTAACTTCATACGTTCCTCCTGCTATAAGATATAACAAATAAATTTGCTCTTCATCGCGCAATACCTGTTACTTTCATCATGTAATAGGTAAAAGTGAAACAACCTATCCGCTATTATAAACATTTTTTCCCATGTGTCAACCAATAATGTGCAATTGTTATTCGACAACTTTATATAGTTTCTTTAACTGTTCCGCTGTCTTCAAATTCCAAACGCCAACCCATTCATTATTATCCAGCTTTAAAATGCATTTCGGCTGAAATTCCTCTAACCGATCCTTTTTATCTGTTATCATTATCGTATTTTCAACCAATTCAAATTCATCCCCGTAATATAAAATATTTTCTTCACTATATTCGGAAACCAATACTGCTTTTTTAAACGAAGAGGATCCCATACAACAGACTGTACTATCCTTTATTTCAGCAGATTGCAAAAGTTTGTGTACGCCATTTGACTTATCATATCTTTTGTTTGATGACGGGCTACATTGGATCATTTCCACCTGCCAAAATAACAATACCGAAAAAATCATTGCTACGGTGCATAATGATATAAACTGTTTTTTACGATATAAACAGAGCATAATTCCGGTAAATATTACGAAAAGTCCCAACGCAATTATTATAATGTTTTTAGAAAATTTACCCTGTCCATCATAACGTGAAAATGCCATAAAAAAGTACAGTGAGGCATTATTCTTCAAACTGACACCTTTCAGAATTGGGTACGCATAAAATACAAATGTTACTCCGACTATCAAAGTCAGAAGTACGGACCAGAAAGCAATCCATTTTACCTTAAATTCCTTGTATTTTATTAATAGAACCAGACCAATCATAACAAGCGGTCCAAGAAATGGCATAAAATAGCGCACATATACCACAAATCTTACTCTGCCGTTAGATGCTCCGATCAATGCAATGGATGCCACCATTCCCCAAAAAGAAATCATTGCATACACGATTGCAACAAACCGGTATGGATCCTCTTCCCCTTTTCTCCATTTTTTTCGGTTTTTAACATAATAATAACAGACAACAACCGTAAGAATAGTAAGAATTCCGCCTAACTCTATCGACGTAGTCCCTGCCAGTGAAAAAAAATGTCCGATTATTTTCTTAATTCCATTCAATGACTTCAATGCTTGATAGCGTGATGTGCCGGCTACCACTGATGTCACTGAATTGGACATAACTTCACCTTTGTTTATTAAATACAAATTTTCTCTTACATAATCAATTAATTTCATTTCAAAAAACAGCATTCCTGCAAAGGTAACGCCAAACGAAATTGGTTGAACCAAAAACTTCTTATACAAAACCAGATAGAGAAGGACAACGACAGCAAGTGTTCCGTATATGATCACGCACCTGCTATGAATCAAATACGCATATGCTGACACAATTCCCAATACCGCTGAAAATAAAAACCTCATTTTCCCGGATGCATTTATCAGTTTTAACAGAAGAAGTAAAACGATCCAAACACACAGTGCAAGGGGTGCCTCATTATAAACAAATCCCCGGAAGAATAATATAATTGCATTGCATGTACTGACCAACGCAATCGCAATACCCGTTATCTTTGAGCATTGAAAGTAAGTTGTTACAATATAATATGTTATTATTATAAAAATTGCCTGAAGGATAATATTGCAAAAGAGCATGGTTCGATAGATTACTACAAAATCCGAAAAAAACCAATAGATTGGTGCCAGCAACATTGTATATCCAAAATTATAGAATTTGACATTATGCATGAAGGAACTCCAATTATATCCCGCAAAAAAGGTAGAGCCTGATAAAGAGTAAACTTCATCTGCAACAATGGGATATTTGCGCAAAAAGACAAGCCAGCCTTGTGCAAGAAGATCAACAAAAAACAAGCCAGTCATTATCTTCCGATTTGACCAGTTCTCAACCCGATTCGAGAGTTGACTCCATGTTTCCGGTTTTCTTACAAAAAGCAGTCGAATAATTCCAAATATTAACATGGTAATTATCAATAATTTAATAAGTCCCATTTCACACTCCTTTTAATATATTTATTTGGGGTTGTTTCTCCTATCTTTCACATATTATATGTGCATAAAAGACAACCCCTTTCTCATCATTTGGTATAATAAACCCGATAATAATAATTGCCGTTCTTGTCCCTTCCATAGAAGGACATCTTCTGATTCTTTTTTATATTCTTTTTTAA
>CAJOMI010000072.1 GCA_905235545.1 uncultured Lachnospiraceae bacterium
GATTCGGAATGCAATTACGGACAAGACAAAGATCGCTACGATCCAGCGTTCAAAAGGCTATCTGACCAGACCGACTTTCAGTGTCAGACAGATTGGTGAATTGATTGCGTTTATCAAGTCGATCAAACCGGATATCATCTGCATGGTGGACAATTGTTACGGCGAATTTGTAGAGAAGGAAGAACCGTCCAATGTCGGTGCCGATATGGTGGTCGGTTCCCTGATCAAGAATCCGGGTGGCGGATTGGCGCCGATCGGTGGATATATCTGCGGCACGAAAGAGTGTGTGGAAAATGCATACTATCGTCTGACAGCACCGGGGCTTGGAAGTGAAGTAGGTGCAACGTTAGGCGTCAATAAAGATTTCTTTCAAGGTCTGTTTCAGGCACCGCAGGTTGTCGGAGGCGCCTTGAAGGGAGCAATCTTTGCGGCGAATGTCTACGAAAAACTTGGATTTACCTGTGTACCGGATTCTACAGAGTCCAGACATGATATCATTCAGGCTGTCACCTTCCATGATCCGGATAAGGTAATCGCCTTTTGCGAGGGAATCCAATGCGCCGCTCCGGTGGATTCCTTTGTGACACCAACCCCTTGGGCTATGCCGGGATATGACTGTGATGTGATCATGGCAGCCGGTGCATTTATCTCCGGTGCCTCCATTGAACTGTCGGCCGATGCACCGATGAGAGAGCCGTATACGGTATATTTTCAGGGCGGACTTTCTTATCATCATGCGAAGTTTGGTATCATCAAGTCATTAGCACGGTTGGAAGAGAAGGGTTTGGTTAAGGTTACGGACAGATGACAGAATCAGGGTTGCAAATGGTCTCTTGTAAGATTTCATTGAATATGGTATGATAAAAAAATGCGATATTGTTCCGTTATCTTTAATGGAGCATGTAAATGGTCAAAACTTTTATAGGATGGTATGAATATGAATTTTCATGATAAAAAAGTAATCCCGCCAAAGTACATATATTTGTTTTTAACCATTGTATGTTTTATTTTATTATTTTTTTCCGTTATATTCAGCAATCGGGTTTCTGTGTTAAAGACTATAACCGGTGCGGTGATCACACCTATGCAGACCGGCGTAAATGCAGTCGGAACCGGAATTTACAACCGGGTAACGGATAAAAAAGAGATGGAGGCATTGGCGGCGGATAACCAGGAGTTACAATCCAAACTGGATGATGCAAATGCCCAGATCAAACAATATGAACAGGAAAATTATGAACTGAAACGGTTACAGGAATTGCTCGCACTGCAAGAACAATATACGGATTTTAACACAATCGGAGCAAGAGTGATTGCGACAGATTCTACCAATTGGTTCTATTCTTTTGTGATCGATAAGGGAAAAGAGGATGGAATACAGGTTGGCTGCAATGTACTTGCAGATGGTGGATTGGCAGGTATTGTAACGGAAGTGGGTAACCATTATGCGAAAATTCGTTCAATTATTGATGACAACAGTCAGGTGAGTGCTGCAGTATCCGGTACAGATACGTTATGCACCGTATCAGGAGACCTTTCCTCTATCAGGGATGGTTATATCAATGTTGAATATATTAACAAAGCCGATACGATTGAAGAAGGGGCAGAGTTAGTCACATCCCATATCAGCAGCAAATTTCTTCCGGGTATTCTCATCGGGTATGCGACAGAGATTACTATGGACGCCAATAACCTGACGCAGTCTGCTAAATGTATTCCGGTTGTGGATTTTCGCAATCTTCAGGAAGTTCTTGTTGTTTTGGATTTGAAAGCAAACTATAAGACGGATTCTTTGAACCAAAATATATACGATGACATTTCCGGGAATTCATCGCTTCCTTCAACAGCAGATACGGAGGAGAATGAGAATTCTTCCGGGGATACAATGAAAGAGATCGATCCGTTTGAATCGGAAAATGACAATGTGGAAAACGGTGCATCGGAAGAGAATGAACCGGACAGTGACGGATCAGATATTGGAGAATAGTATGAAAAGGTGTATCACAATTGGAATTATCATAATAGTATGTTTTATATGTCAATCCACCGTTTTTCATTTTCTCGAATTGGCAGGGGTCGTTCCGAATCTTTTGTTGATCGTTACTATGTCCTTTGGATTGATGCGAGGGAGAAAGGAAGGTATGCTGGTCGGGTTCTTTTCCGGTCTGCTTGTGGATATTTTTTTTGGTACCGTTTTGGGACCGTACGCATTTATTTATATGACACTTGGGTATGGAAATGGTTTCTTTCACCGGATGTATTATGTGGAGGATATGATTCTTCCGATTTGCATGATCACGGTCAATGATTTTATTTATAACGTAATTATTTATATCTTATTTTTCCTGTTGCGAAACCGGTTACTTTTTTCGGAATATTTAAAAAAAATAATTCTTCCGGAAATGATCTATACCGTTTTGATTACACTGTTCTTATATAAAATATTAGTTCGAATTAACTTGCGATTAAAGAAGGTAAAAGAGGCAGAATAGAATGTTAAAAGATTTATTACATGCAATTAAGGAATATATAATTGAATATATTTCTCATCGATTGTTTATTATATCTATGATTTTTTTTGTTCTGTTTGCCATGTTGATAGGACGTCTGTTTAAATTACAGATTGTGGAAGGAACAGAACATCTCAATAATTTTACATATAAATCCAAGAAAACATTGACAGTAGAGGCTGCAAGAGGAAACATATATGATCGAAACGGAAACCTGCTTGCATATAATCAATTGGCTTATTCCGTCACGTTTGAAAACAGTTCGAAACTGACGGAAGTGGCATACGAGAACGGAGTATCGGAAAATGATGTGAAAAATGCGGTGGTCGCAAATACAATCCGTATTTTAGAAAAAAATGGGGATTCCATCTGTGTGAGTATACCAATCGCTTTAAGTGAGGATGATAAATTTTATTTTACCACGGAAACGGAAACGGAAAGACTTCGCTTTTTGGCAGATGTGTATGGTTTTACTTCCCCGGATGAATTGAAAGAGGAACAAAAAAATAGCAGAAGATGTTTTTCAATATTTTGCCGGAGAAAAGAATTTCAATATCTCACCGGAATACAGCAGACAGGAAGCCCTTCAGATCCTGAATGTGCGATATGCGCTTTGGCAGAATCGTTTTCAACAATATATGGCCGTTACAATTGCAGTTGATATCAGTGATAAGAGTGTTGCCGATATCAACGAGAACAGTGCTGACCTGATGGGAATGGAAGTCGTTGTAGATTCTATTCGGGTCTATAATGATTCAGAGTATTTTGCTCATATTATCGGTTACATCGGTGCGATTTCTCCGCAGGAGATGGAAACCCAAAATGATGAACTTTCCGAAAAAAATAAATATAGCAGTAGTGATATGATAGGAAAAACAGGATTGGAGCAAAAATATGAGAGCATTCTGAGAGGGACAAATGGTATAGAGGAAATCTATGTAGATAATCTGGGCCGGATCATTGAACGAACCGATGAGGAGGATTCGGAAGCAGGAAAAGACATTTATCTGACCATTGATTCTGATTTGCAAAAATATTGTTATGATACGTTGGAGAAAGAGATTGCCAGTGTATTGTTAGCCAATATAACGGATGAAGCAGTGGATGATGACAAAGAAAAGGATAAAAGAATTCCTGTTTCGGATGTGTATTATGCTCTTTTTGATAATAATGCACTGGATATTACGCATTTATCTGACGAAAAAGCCGGAACCTATGAAGGAATCGTAAATCAGGCTTTGGATGCATCCAGAAAATATGCTCTTTCGGCGATATCTTCCTATATGAAAGCTTCCAATACGTCAGTAGAAGATATGGATGATGAGTATAAAGCATATATGGAATATATTTATAGTGTACTTTCACAGAATGAGATTTATAATAATAAGAAAATTGCCAGTACAGACGAAACTTACAAAAAATATATTTCCGGAGAGATTGCATTAGCGGAATATCTGCAATATGCGGTGAATCAGGGAGCAATTGACATATCTTCCTTTGATCTGTCCAACGATTATTATGATTCCGAAGAGATATATAAAGCATTGGTTGAATATATCATTGGATATCTTGCGGATGACGTTGAGTTTGATAAACTGGTCATGAAATATATGATAAAATCCGAACAGGTATCAGGAGAGGAAATTATTCATATTCTGTTTGAACAAAAGACGTTAGATATGAAACAAGATAAAGATTACGCAGATTTTGCATCCGGAAAATTATCTGCATATAATTTTATCCGGAAGAAAATTAATTTATTGGAGATTACACCTGCACAACTTGCTCTGGATCCGTGTGAAGGGTCAGTTGTCGTAACAGACGTAAACAGCGGAGAGATTCTTGCATTAGTCAGTTATCCAAGCTACGATAACAATTTGTTGACGAATTCTGTTGATCCGCAGTATTATGCGAAATTGTTAAATGACAAAACAAAACCGTTATATAATCGTGCAACACAGCAGAGAACGGCTCCCGGGTCTACTTATAAAATGTTGACCACGATTGCCGGAGTGGAAGAAGGAGCGATCGATCTCGATACCGAGATAGAAGATGAAGGAATCTTTACAAAAGATAATACCCCTGCAAAGTGCTGGATCGCACCGGGAAATCATGGAACAATCGGTATAGAAGAGGCCTTAGAGGTGTCCTGCAACTATTTCTTTTATGAAGTGGGATATCGTTTGGGCGGTGGGGAAAATCATTTCTCGGACTCAAACGGACTTGAAAAATTAAGCAAATATGCATCTTTGTTTGGGTTAGACTCCAATTCGGGAGTTGAACTTGAAGAAATTGCACCTAAGGTATCGGATGAGACTGTTGTTCGTAGTGCGATCGGACAGGGAACGAATTCTTATACGCCGACGCAGTTATCCCGTTATGTGACTACAGTTGCCAACAGCGGAACCTGTTATGATCTTAGTCTGATCAAGGAGATTAAGAATATCAACGGAGATTCAACTTTTGAAAATTCACATACAATCCATGGAAAAGTGGAAATAGATGATCATCTGTGGGATACGGTACACAACGGTATGCGCCGGGTAGTAAAAGATCATACGGATAAAGAAATGTTGATCAATCAGATCAATGTAAATGTGGCGGGTAAGACAGGTACGGCGGAAGAAAATCTGCTTCGCCCTGCACACGCATTGTTTGTTTCCTATGCACCATTTGAAAAACCGCAGATATCGGTGACATCGGTTATTCCTTACGGATATTCATCCGGAAATGCAGAAGAATTAGCAGGGTTTATTTATGCCTATTATTTTGACCCGAAGAAATTGGAAAATGCATCGGTAACCGGAAATGTAAATATGGCGGATTAGTGAAAATGGCTTGATGATTTTGCAAAAGTGTTATATAGTAGTTTGAGGTGATTTAATGAAAAATACAGTCATTATCAAGGGAAATCGATATGGTATTTCCATAGTGCTGGATAAAGACATCGCTTTTGATCTTTTGCTGGAAGATTTGAAATCACGATTACAGAGCGCAGAGCCTTTCTTCGACAGCGAGAGACAATTGGCGGTTTCCTTTGAAGGCAGAACACTTACAAATGATGAACTGGATCAGATATTATCTGTTATTAAAGAAAACTCCAAATTAAATATTCAATATGTGATAGAAGACAACAGTGAACTGGAAACAATCTTCTATGATATTATTCAGACGGAAAAACAATATGATCAAGAGATGGAAGAAACAGATTCTCCTGTGAATACGGAATCAACGGAAACAATTAAAAAGGTTCCGTCAGAAAGAAAAGAAGCGTATTCTTATAATGACTCGTCCGATAGTTCCGGAATATTTTACAGGGGTACCCTTCGATCAGGGCAAACATTGGAAGCGGAAGATTCTCTTGTGATCATTGGAGATGTGAATCCCGGCGCAAAAGTAATTGCCGGCGGAAATATTGTAATCATCGGAGCATTATATGGAAGTGTTATCGCGGGTTCGAAAAACAATATCGATGCATTTGTAATGGCTCTATCCATGGATCCGATTCAGATTCAAATTGCGGATTGTATAGCAAGAAGTACGGACCATTCTAAACACAATACCAAAAAAAAGGAAGCTATGATTGCTACTGTTAGCAACGGACAGATTTATGTGGAATCTGTTTCAAAGGCAGCAATCCAGGATATACATTTTTAAATTTTTAATATGGAGGATAGAATATGAGTGAAGTAATTGTAATCACATCAGGGAAGGGCGGTGTAGGTAAGACGACCACTACCGCTAATGTAGGAACCGGACTGGCCAAACTTGACAAGAAAGTTGTTCTGATCGATACGGATATCGGACTTAGAAATCTGGATGTTGTAATGGGATTGGAGAATCGTATCGTTTACAATCTTGTAGATGTGGTAGAGGGAAATTGCCGTTACAAACAGGCACTGATCAAGGATAAAACCTATCCAAATCTTTTTCTTTTACCTTCAGCCCAGACCAAAGATAAAACTTCGGTAACACCGGAACAGATGAAAAAACTGGTCGATGAATTAAAAAAGGAATTTGATTACATACTTTTGGATTGTCCGGCAGGTATTGAACAGGGATTTAAAAATGCTATCGCGGCAGCCGATCGGGCATTGGTTGTTACGACTCCGGAGGTATCTGCAATTCGAGATGCAGATCGTATCATTGGCTTGCTGGAAGCAAATGAGATAAAAAAGATTGATCTGATAGTGAATCGAATCCGTATGGATATGGTAAAACGAGGTGAGATGATGTCTATCGAAGACGTTGTTGAAATACTTGCGATTGATCTCATTGGAGCGGTTCCGGATGATGAGAATATTGTTATTTCTACCAATCAGGGACAACCTTTAGTAGGAGATCATTCTCTTGCCGGAAGAGCCTATTTCAATATCTGTAAAAGAGTGACCGGAGAAGAAGTGGAGTTTTTGGATTTGACGGATTCGGGATTCTTTAAAAAGTTATCCAAGTTGTTTAAGAAGTCAAACTAAAGAAGATTGGAGCGATTATTATGGGATTATTTGATTTATTTAGCAAAAAGAAATCTTCCGGGGATTATGCAAAAGATCGTTTGAAATTATTATTGGTATCGGATCGTGCCAACTGTTCTCCGGATATCATGGAACAGATCAAAAATGATATTATTGAAGTTATTTCCCGATATATGGAGATTGACGCTGCCGGATTGGATATACAGATTACCCAGACCGAATCAGAGGGTGGAAACGGAAGTGTGCCGGCATTATATGCGAATATTCCGATAAAAGATATGAAAGCTAAGGCGAAATCGGTCAAATAAAAGTCCGGATCTTACTTTCAATGGATTGTAAGGATGCAAAAATCATTTTAATCAGGTGTTTATATGTTAGAAAATTATCGATTACATAATTACAATTTCAAATTGTTGATTCTTGTTTTTATTTGCTGCATTTTTGGTACTGTTATGATCAATAGTGCTGACAGTACGTATTTGAAAAAACAATGTATCGGGCTGGTAATTTGCTTGATCGGAATGATTGTATTATCCCTTGTGAATTACAAATTTATTCGCAAATTCCATTGGATCTTGTATGGTGCAAATTTTTTCCTGCTTCTGGCTGTATTGCTTGTCGGTACAAATGTAAACGGTGCGACCAGATGGCTCGGATCGAATGATCTTATTACAATTCAACCGTCCGAATTTTCTAAGGTTATTTTGATTATTTGTGCAGCAGATTATCTGGCGAATCATAAGGAATCCATAAACACCTTTAAAACATTGGCCGGATACGCCTTGTTGTGCGCAATTCCGCTTGTTATGATTGCAGCACAACCCGATTTGTCTACGACGATCGATATTTTTGTTATTTTATGTGCTATGTTGTTTGTCGCCGGACTCAGCTATAAGATCATTGGTGTGATATTGTTATGTATGATTCCTCTGGCAGGCAGTTTCTTGTGGTATATTAAGTTGCCGAATCCGCCGTTTATGAACAGTTATCAGGTGGGACGAATTTTGGCTTTTATATATCCGGAGGACTTTGCGGACACCAGATATCAACAGGAGAATTCCATTATGGCAATCGGTTCGGGACAGCTTTTCGGAAAGGGACTCAGCCATTCAACACTGGCAACGGTCAAGGATGCCCATTTGATCTCGGAACAACAGACGGATTTTATTTTTTCGGTTGTCGGAGAAGAATTGGGCTTTGTTGGAAGCATACTTATTATTGTAATTTTGGGCTTAATTGTGGTACAATGTATAAGAACAGCAAGAAAAGCAAATGATGACATGGGAATGTATATTGCAACCGGAGCAGCTACACTGATTGGTTTTCAGACATTTATAAATATTGGCGTTGCAACAGCTTTGCTGCCGAATACCGGGATTCCACTTCCCTTTATCAGTTATGGCTTGTCTTCACTGGTCAGTTCCTGTGCGACTATGGGGTTAGTATTGAATGTATCATTACAGCGAAGAAAATATTAGGATATGGGGGGATTTATATGAATATTGGATTGATAGCACATGATGCAAAGAAAAAATTAATGCAGAATTTTTGTATTGCATATAGAGGGATACTGAGTAAACATGAACTATATGCAACGGGAACAACCGGAAGACTGATTGAAGAAGTTACGAATCTAAATGTTCATAAATATCTTGCGGGGCATTTGGGTGGTGAACAGCAGCTCGGCTCTGAGATTGAACATAATGAAATTGACATGGTCATTTTTTTGAGAGATCCACAGAATCCGAAGTCACACGAACCGGATATCAATAATATTTTTAAATTGTGTGATGTACATAATATTCCTTTGGCTACGAATTTGGCAACAGCCGAGTTATTGGTAAAGGCCTTAGAAAGAGGAGATTTAGATTGGCGTGAGATGTTTAAATAATATATTAGCAGCTTTTATTATTTTAGTATTGTCGATCACGATGCTTTCCGGGTGTAGTAATCAGACATACTCTGTAGATCGTCCGTTACATGTAGGGGATTCCGTTGACCTTCCGATCGTTCGGCCATCCGGTTTGGCCTCTGAACATGTAGTAATACCTTATGATGCATATATATATGATGATGCAGAATTTGAATTTGAGGCAGATTTATTGATCAATGAAACCCAAAATAAAGTGGTGACGGCAGTCAATCCCCATAAACGAATCTATCCTGCAAGTATGACTAAAATACTTACAGCAATCGTTGTTATGGATGCGATAGAACAAGGCAGCATCGGACTTTCCGATACTGTGGTGATTGGTAAGAAAATTGAATTTAATGAGGACAACGTTTCTGTACTTGGTTTAGAACCGGGTGATTATATTACGGTGGAGGAATTATTGCATGGATTGCTAATTGCATCGTACAATGATTGCGCAGTGGCATTGGCCCGTTATACTGCCGGTTCGGTCTCTGACTTTGTTGGCCGGATGAATGAAAAGGCAATTGAATTGGGTGCTACAAACTCTCATTTTGTAAATCCGCATGGCCTACATGACAATAATCATTATACAACTCCGTATGATTTATATTTAATTTTTGAAGAATTTTTAAAAAATCAGACGTTGGTACAGATCGATGCAAAAACGACCTATCTTCTCACATTGTATCGTGATGAGGAAATGTTGCAGACCGAATTAATTCCGACCAATGGTTTTTTATCCCAATCCTTTACTATGCCAACCGGTTATCATATTACCGGCTGGAAAACAGGAACAACAGATAAAGCCGGAAGTTGTATTATTTTGGAATTTGTCAGTGATGAGACGAATGACCGATTTATATGTCTGTTATCAAATGCAAAAGATCGTGAAAAGCTGTATGAGAATATTGAAAATATGTTAAAAGAAATATATTAAAACAGGGAGGCATAAGAATGATTGAATTGATCACAGGGGAAAAAGGAAAAGGTAAGACCAAGATGCTTATGGCAAAAGCAAATAATGATATCAAGGTGACCGGAGGCAATATTGTGTACCTGGATATTAATAATAAGCATATGTATGAGTTGAGTAATCGGGTTCGCCTGATCAATGTTCCGGAATATAATATTCATTCATCGGATATGTTTTTAGGGTTTCTCTATGGTATAGTTTCACAGGATTATGATCTGGATCGTATCTTTTTAGACAATTTTATGGAAATTTCATTTACTTCCACTGTCAATGAGATAGAAGATATGATTCGTGAATTATCGAAAATATCAGAAAAATATGAGGTTGATTTTGTAATTGGTATCGCTAAGAAAAAAGAAGACTTGTCACTGTATCTTCAGGATTTTGTATCGAT
>CAJOMI010000073.1 GCA_905235545.1 uncultured Lachnospiraceae bacterium
AATTGCTACTTGCTCATGTTTTAGCGGTCCTCAGATAAAAATGTGCATTTGTGCAAGCACAAGCACATTTTTACCTTTTGACCTTGGCATCATATTAATGTGTTAAATCGCTTCAGCACAATTCTATATCATATGATTTGATATGTCAATTGAATGAATATATTCTTCGGCTTTTTTCAGGGCTCTTTTCAATTCGTGTATTCGACTGGTTTTTATCGCTAATTTACTTAATTTTAACAGACAAATTCGTTCTTTTGGAGCCAATACATGACATGACGGACTAATTGTTTAAATTACAATGCAGGGTTGGAAAAAAAGATTGACATTTCTATTGGAATAAAGTAAAGTATATATTGATATATCAATTAGAAAATACCATTAAAAAATACATTTAAATAGGGGGTTACGTATGAAGATTATGACAGATGAGTATCGGGATCGTCTGCGGCATTGGACGGAGACGCTGCAAAAGGATTTGTATCTGCCGCTGGGGTCTATTCAGTTTGAAGCTGCCAGGACGTATGATCAACTCTCCTTAGAGGATGCATCACAGTTGGATTATACTCCGGTCTCTACGGGCTTTACATGGGGAAATGAGTGGGAGTATTGTTGGATGCGTGCGAAGATCACCCTTCCTCCGGAGGCCGAGGGCAAGCGTATTGCGTTGGATCTTAAACCCGGCGGGGAAAGCACTGTTTTTGTCAATGGCCGTTCTTTTGGTACATATCGTGCTGCCTGGGTCTCTTATCCTCACCATTTTATCGAAGATAATTTCCTGACCGATTCCGGTCATGCTGGCGACAGTTATGACCTGGCTTTGGAGGTTTATGCAGGCCACGACTATCCTGAAGCGTGGGGCTGTGCTACCGGTCCGGTTCTGCCCGGAACTTTTGAACCGCGCGTGGAGAATGATGACAGAGCCAAACTTGGAGAGGCTACATATGGTATCTGGAATGAAGATGCATATCAGCTTTTTATGGATGTGGACACTTTGACCAAGCTTTTGAATGTTCTGGATGATACTTCTTTGCGGGCAGCACGTGTTGCTGAAGCATTGGAGAAGTTCACACTTATTGTGGATTTTGAACAGGATTTGCCGGAACGCCTTGCTTCCTACAGAGAAGCCAGAAAGGTTCTTGCACCGGTCCTTGCTGCTACAAACGGCAGTACTGCACCGGACTTCTATGCGATTGGTCATGCACATCTTGATCTTGCGTGGCTTTGGCCTATGGCAGAGACTTATCGCAAAACGTCCCGAACCTTTGCGGCACAGCTTAGATTATTGAAGGAATATCCGTCATATCGGTTCCTGCAATCACAGCCTGCGGCCTATGAGATGGCTCGTGAATATTATCCGGAACTCTTTGAACGGATTAAAGAAGCGATCAAAGACGGCGGATGGATTGCAGAAGGAGCAATGTGGGTTGAACCGGATACCAATATGCCGTCGGGAGAAGCCATGGTGCGTCAGTTGCTCTATGGACTTCAGTATTTCAAAGAGGAACTGGGCGTGGATTCCCAGGTTCTTTGGTTGCCGGATACGTTCGGATACAGCGCGGCTCTTCCGCAGATCCTTGCCAAGAGCGGTGTTAAATATCTTGTTACACAGAAGATCTTCTGGTCCTACAATGGTGGTGAGCGTTTCCCGTATCACTATTTCAACTGGTCCGGTATCGATGGCACGAAGGTGACAGCTTTCCTGCCTACAAGTTATAACTATCAGACAGATCCTGAGTCTCTTGGGAAGACATGGAACGAGCGCTCGCAGGAGAGAGATCTGGACAGCTTCCTGATTCCGTTTGGATACGGTGATGGCGGCGGTGGTCCGAGCAGAGACTATATCGAATATATAGAGCGTGAACATGATCTGGAGGGAGCTCCTCGTGTTCAGATGACAGATCCGGTTTCGTTTTTTGAAACACTTGAGGAAAATGGCGGACCGAAGAACACCTGGGAGGGCGAACTTTATTTTGATGCACACAGAGGAACATTTACCAGCCAGGCGATGGTTAAGAAAAACAATCGTAAGGCCGAGATTGCTCTTCGTGAGATGGAATATTTCGGCGCTTTGGCCGGTATTCACGGACAGGCATACGATTTACAAGAAAGTGCGAAACTGTGGAAGGAACTTTTACTTCACCAGTTCCATGACATTCTCCCCGGCTCGTCAATTGCAAGGGTATATGTGGAAGCGGAGAAACGGGTAGGAGATCTTATTGCAGAGGCTGAAAGGTGTACCAATGAAAGTGCGGCAGCCATAACGGACGATGATAATAAGGCACTGACGGTCTTTAATTCCCTTTCCTTTGACCGCGAGGCAGTGGTTGAATTACCGGGCGATTATGCAGGTGGTGCAGTGACGACAGACGGAACAAGAATTCCGGTGGAGAAAACGGAAGGTGGTGCAAGAGCATTCGTACATCTTCCTTCCATGGGATCTGTAACCGTTTATCCTGAAAATAACAAAACAGAGGAAGATTTGGCTCGTGTGGTGAAAGACGGTTCGATTTATGTGATGGAAAATACACGTATCCTGGCCAAAGTAGATGAAAACGGTGAGATCATCAGCCTCGTTCGCAAGGACAGCGGAAGAGAGTTTGCGGCAGGCGCCATGAATCATTTGCGCATGTTCAAGGACGTTCCGCGCTTGTTTGATGCATGGGATATCGATTCCAACTATGTGGATCAGGAGATTATCGAAGACAGAAATATTACGGTAACGATTGCTCAGGAGGCAGGACTGCAGGCAGTTCTGGAGGTTAAAGGAACACTGGGCAAGTCGACATATACCCAGTACATAGTGCTGGAAGCAGAAAGCGAACGTGTTGAAGTTCGCTGTGAAGTTGACTGGAAGGAACTCCACAGACTATTAAAGGTAAGCTTCCCGATTGATGTGGTTGCAACAAATGGTATCAACGAGATACAGTTTGGCTATGTAGAACGACCTACACACCGTTCACGCCAGTATGATAAGGATCGTTTTGAAGTGTGCCAGCATCGTTATAGTGCACTGGCAGATTCAAATCACGGAGCAGCACTTCTGAATGATTGCAAATACGGATTAAGTATGAATGGTAATGCACTGGAACTTACACTTCTTCGCGCAACGGGAAGCCCTGAACTGCGGGCAGATAACCGTGTTCATTCCTTTACCTATGCAATCTATCCGTTTGAGGGAAGCTTTGGAGAAAGTGATACCGTGCGGCAGGCACTTATACTCAACACGCCGATCACCACGGCGCCGGGTGCTGCCAACGGCGAAAGCCTTGTTTCCATTGATCAAAAAGGCGTGATTCTGGACACCATAAAGCCTGCTGAGGATGGAAGCGGCGATTTGATCCTGCGATTCTACGAATCGTTAAAGGCTCCGGGAAAAGCAACGGTTACCACTGCTTTTGCCGGCAAGGCATGGAACACTGATCTTTTGGAAAACAAGGAAAGTGAACTTGAGAATCGTGACGGTACTTTCACTTTAGATTTTAAGGCTTTTGAAATTAAAACTGTTCGTATTGCACGGAAATAAAAATAAATGGAGAAGATAAACTATGACAATACCTACCAGCCTTCTGAAGCAGGCCGACAAGCTTCAGACATATTATGAAACCAATTATCCAAGTCTGGCACCATTGGTGAAAGGTTGTTTTTTAAACACGATTGAAACAACTGTACAACAATTGGATGATGGCGGCTATTTCGTGATTACGGGTGACATACCTGCTATGTGGCTCAGAGACTCCGCGTCGCAGGTGGGACTTTATACACGATTTGCTGCACAGGATACGGAACTGCAGACGATATTGGAAAGTGTGATATCCAAACAGGCCGAACTGGTGCTTCGGGATCCGTATGCGAATGCGTTTACGGCATTAGAGAGTGATCCGTCTGCCGGCTATCCGGATGACACAAAGATGTATCCCGGAGTTTGGGAACGGAAGTATGAGGTTGACTCTCTTACTGCTCCGATTCTGCTCGCATATAAATATTGGAAAGCAACAGGTAAAAAAACATTTTTTGATGACACTTGGAAACAGGCTGCAGAGAGTATATTGAACGTATATTGTACGGAGCAGAATCATGCGGATTCAGATTATTATTTTAAACGTACGGATTGCCCTGAGACGGATACTCTTCCGTGTGATGGAAAGGGCAACCCGGTGGCATACACCGGTATGACATGGTCAGGTTTCAGACCTTCGGATGATCGCTGTGTCTACGGATATCTGGTTCCGTCAAATATGGCGGCAGTAGTAGCGATGGAAGAACTACAGGAGATTGCTGAGCAGGTTTATGGTGATCAGGATCTTGCATCGCGTGCATCTTCATTGGCAAAGAAAATCGAAGCCGGCATTAGCAAATATGGAATTGTAGAACATCCGACTTATGGATCGATATATGCCTATGAAGTGGATGGCTTGGGGAATTCTGTTCTTATGGATGATGCGAATGCGCCTAGTCTTTTGGGAATTCCTTATCTGGGATACCGGAATCGTGGTGATGAAGTTACGGAAAATACCCGGAAATTTATATTATCTGACAGCAATCCGTATTATTATAAAGGAAAGTTTGCCAGTGGCATTGGATCCCCTCATACTCCGGACGGGTATGTGTGGCATATAGCCCTGGTTATGCAGGCTTTGACCAGTGAAGACCGGTCGGAGATCCTGTCTATTCTGGATATGCTTGCGGGAACACACGGGGGAACCAATTTCATGCATGAATCATTTGATCCGGATGAACCGGAGACATATACTCGAAGCTGGTTCGCATGGGCTAATACTTTGTTTGCGGAGCTGCTTCAAAATTTAATGGAAGAAGATTTTTTTAACGCAGTCGGAGTTTAACACTCTGGCTGCGCCTTTATGTTATAACACAAGAGAAGGTATAGAAAATGGGAGGTTAATATGTCTAATGAACCAATGTATCGAAAAATCTATGAGGATTTATATAATGATATTCAAAATGGAAAGTATGGAATAGGAGACAGACTTCCTTCGGAGAAAGAACTTTCGGAGAAATACGGTGTCAGCAGGATTACCAGCAAGAAAGCATTAGAAATAATGGCAGATCGGGGGTATGTGATGCGGCAGCCCGGCAAAGGTACTTTCGTGTTGAAAATTCCTCAACTGCAAGACGAGTTCTTACCGGATGAATTTGAAGTGTCCGGAAATCAGACGGAGCAGACGAATCGTCCGATTGTCGGAGTGATCATGGACTCTTTTGGTTCGGCTTTTGGTCCGGAACTGATACGAGGAATGGAATACGAGTGTCGTCGGCGCGGATATCTGATGCTTATTCGATTTACATACGGATCTGTAGAGGTGGAAACACAGGCTCTGAATGAAATGCTGGCGGCGGGCGTTGTAGGCATACTGCTCGTGTGCGTGCAGGGAGAAAGCTATAACAGTGATGTTCTGAAACTGAACCTTACAAGCTTTCCGATGATTCTTGTGGACAGAGGAATGCAGGGAATCCCTATTCCCGTAGTGACGACAGACAATTATGAAGCAGGTATGGAACTTGCCAATTATCTCATTGCTAAGGGACATGAGAAGATTTGCTTTGTTTCACATTCGATTATGCAGACGACGACTGTGGCAGATCGCTTTGCGGGTTATTTAAATGCTATGGCTTCAAATGGTCTGGTTTCGGATGAGTCTCTTTGGATTCAGGATCTGGACTCGTGTCTTCCGAATGATGAGGAGAACGATGTTGATGTGGAGGAACGTGCCATACAGCATCTGGAAAAATATATAGAAGAGAGACCTGATGTGACGGCTTTCTTTGCAGTTGAATTTGAAATCGCACATCAACTGATTCGTATTCTTACGCAGAAAGGATTACAGGACAAGAAGGCAGTTGTTTATTTTGACGGTTTTGACACAAGCAATATTCTGTTCCCGAATTATGCGTATGTCCTTCAGAATCAGTATCAGATGGGCGTCACTGCCGTGAGTATGCTCGTTCATATGATTCGCGGGGATGCTGTTTCAGCCAAAGTAACGATTCCATATCACTTGGTTACAGAATAGTACAATCCAATATACAATATTAATAAGCTTCGCAATTACCTGACATGAAATGATTTTTGAAAGGAGGAAAGGCTCCTTACCTTCTGTTTGTTAAGATAAGAGGGTTTTCGAGCCTTATAAAATATTATGAATCTTCCAAACTGGTACGAAGATCAACACACCCTTCACGTGGGGACAATGAATCCACGTGCCTATTATCTTCCGGATGATGGGAGTAAAAATGCGTCTGTAGAGTCTCTTTCTGGCAATGATTGGCGTTTCGCCTATTATCCAAGGGTATGCATGGTTCCGGAGGAGTTTTCTGATGAGAATTTTGAGGGAAATGATTATGCCGATATTCCGGTGCCTTCCTGCATACAGATGCTCGGATATGATCTGCAGCAGTACACCAATTTTCGATATCCGATACCGGTCGATCCGCCTTTTGTTCCGGATTTAAACCCTTGTGGTGCCTATTTGAAAGAATTTACATTGTCTAAGGAGGATTGCCTTGGACGTAACTTCCTCTATTTTGAAGGTGTGGATTCCTGTTTCTTTCTTTGGGTAAATGGTGAACAAGTGGGATACAGTCAGGTTTCACATTCTCCGAGTGAGTTTGAAATTACGGACTATGTGCATGAAGGCAACAACCGAATGGCTGTGTTAGTGCTAAAGTGGTGTGACGGGACTTATCTTGAGGATCAGGATAAGTTTCGATTCAGCGGTATCTTCCGGGATGTTTTGCTGATTAAACGACCGAAAGGATTTCTCTTTGATTATTCTGTTACTACCCCTGTTGATCTGGCGACGGGAACTGCTGAAATTTGCGTTACCCCAACTGTTATCGAGGGTAATCCCGAACTTTTTGCCCGCCTGTTTTTGGCGGACGGCACCTTTGTAGAGGAGGGTCGTCTTAGCGGAGAGAACGAAGGGTATTGTTTCCATATTTCAGATCCGCATCTTTGGAATGCAGAGGATCCTTACCTTTATACCGTGGAGATTGTTGCGGATGAAGAATCTGAGGTTATAAAGCAGAAGGTAGGCGTGCGTCAGATAGATATTGAGAACGGCGTGTTTAAGATAAACGGAAGCCCTGTTACTTTCAGGGGTGTGAATCGTCATGATTCCCATCCGGAGCGGGGAGCGACCGTGACAAGAGAAGATGCACTTTTGGATCTGACACTTATGAAAAAACATAATATCAATGCCATTCGTACCAGTCATTATCCGAATGCTCCATGGTTTGTTGAAATGTGCAGTGAACTGGGATTTTATATGATAAGTGAGGCCGACTTAGAGACCCATGGAATAGGAGATTTCAGAGTACCG